>CAVFZO010000033.1:0-20488 GCA_963626925.1 Clostridium sp. AM49-4BH | reverse complement strand
CGATTTTCAGAAATTCATTGATGAGAATCTGTCGAAGGTCAGAATAGAAAATGCAGAGGATACCGGGCCGCGTACGGATTATGACATCTATGGAGAAATAAGGTATATGATCATTAACGAACGCAGAAGGCAGAAGATGTCACAGGAGAGGCTGGCCGGTCTGACGGGCATTTCACAGGCCACCATCTCCAGCATCGAGCGCGGCATAAGCCGTCCGTGTATCGACTCACTCAGAAAAATAGCTGAAGCTCTCGGAAAAAGACTCAGCATTACATTTGAAGACAGGGAGGATTTTTGATTGTCCATGCTTCAAACTTTGAGAATAGATCATTTCCGCGGCATAAAGAATTTGTCTGTCAGTTCACTGAGCCGGATCAACCTCATTGTCGGAGACAACAACTCTGGAAAGACCAGCGTGCTTGAAGCTCTTGAGCTTCTGCGTTCTCCGGCCCGAGGCAGCATTGCCAACATCTACAGAACAGCCAGACAGCGTGAGAGCATGTCCACGCTCAGTGCCAACTCGATATATGAGAGCTTTCTATGCTTGTTTCCTCACCCCGGAGAAGATGATCTCCTGATCAGCCTTTCCGCTGACACAGATGAAGGCCGTATATCATTCTGCATCAGAGGAAAAGAATCGAAGATACTCCTTGACAGCAGTGAACTGGACAGAACAACCAGAATGCAGATTAAAGAGGAAGGCAGAAGTCTTGAAACGGATGTTTTCAACGGATTTGTCGAATATGGCGGCAAAGATTGTTCAGAGAGGGAAAACATCCGGCTTGACAGATATTCCCTGGCTTCCGGCACAGTCATCAATTCAAGCGACAGAATACCCATCGTTTACGTCTCTCCCTTTGAGCATCTCAGAGGAAACACGATCAGCCTTATTGTGAAGAACGACACATGTAAAGAAATCTGCCTGAAGTCTCTCCAGCTCTTCGATCCCGATATCATGGACATGATGATTTTCCGTAGTGACACCGATAACAGGCCCGTTGAATATCTCAGGCACAGAAAACTCGGCAATATGCCGCTCTCCACATATGGTGACGGTATAAAGAAAGTGCTGGCCCTCTCGAATGCCGTTGCAACCGCAGCAGGAGGCATTCTTCTGATTGACGAGATTGAAACCGCCATTCACAAAAAATATTACGATGACATATTCCGTTTCATAGTAAAAGCCGCAGAAGCTTTCAGTGTCCAGGTTTTCATCACAACTCATAGTCTGGAAGCTATCGACGGTCTTCTTTCAACACAGGATTACAGTGAACAGAACAGCACCGACGA
This sequence comes from Clostridium sp. AM49-4BH, assembly GCA_963626925.1. GTDB lineage: Bacteria > Spirochaetota > Spirochaetia > Sphaerochaetales > Sphaerochaetaceae > Ornithospirochaeta. Next base: position 19,198 of record CAVFZO010000033.1, on the reverse strand, counting down.
CATTACTGTCGTTACACTGAAAAAAGAAGATGACAGAACTCTCTCCAGAGTCCTGTCCGGGCGGCAGGTCTTCAGAAACCGTGAGGACTTTGAATTCGAGGTGCGCTTGTGAATAAGCTGATTTTATATGAAGGTGCGACAGATGCGATTCTGCTCAGCTATTATCTCGAACATTGTGCAGGATGGAAATTCAGCAGAAAATCTCCAGCGAGTTTGAATAGTGAACTACTCGGTAATTTATTACCGAGTAGTTCACGAATAACCCTGCGGAACTTCAGAGAAAGAATGGAAACATCCAGAATAAAACCTGTTTCCTCCAAATTAGGGTAAAAATATCGTCGACAATATAATAACGCAGAAAAATATACTGCCTATGATATATTTCTGCTCTGTCCACTGTATTCTGCAGGGAACATAAGTGAGTAGAAAATGAGAGTCTCAAGCGGGAAGAATATACCGGAAGATCCCGCTCGGAATCTCTCTTGAAACTTTCCCGAGTAAGTACGAATATTCACTCATGGCCTCATCGAAATCAAAAGCAATAGACTTCACAGAAGGTAATCTCAAGAAGGAGATTATTTTTTTCGCAATGCCCCTCTTCCTCGGCAATCTTTTCCAGCAGCTCTACAACACCGCTGACTCCCTCATTGTCGGCAACACCCTCGGAGCCGAGGCACTTGCGTCAGTCTCGTCATCGGGGCCGCTGATTTTCATGATGACGGGCTTCTTCAACGGAGTTGCGACGGGTGCCGGAGTCGTCATTGCAAAGTACATAGGCGCAAGGGAGTACGGTAAGGTCAGGGACGCCATCCACACAGACATTGCTTTCGGCCTTGTAAGCGGTATCATACTGACAGTAGCCGGAGTTGCCCTTACGCCTGCCATACTGAGGCTGATGAATACTCCTGAAGATATCATGGAAGGAAGTGTCACATACTTCCGCATCTATTCAATTGGAATCATATTCAGCGTGATGTACAACATTACGATGGGAATCATGAACGCCACAGGAGATTCGAAGCACCCGCTCGAGTATCTCATCATCTCCTCTTTAACCAATGTCGTACTCGACATATTCTTCATTACCGTTCTCCACACAGGAGTCGGAGGAGCCGCGGCTGCAACGACCATGGGACAGGCACTGTCGTTCATTCTCTCCTTCATCAGGCTTATGAGAAGCAGGGATGTCTACCACGTCGAGATAAAGAGGATAAGATTCCACATTCCTCTTCTGAAGGAGATCATCCGTTACGGCCTGCCGTCAGGTGTACAGAACTCCGTCATAGCCATTGCAAACCTCGTCGTCCAGACTAACATCAACACATTCAGTTCGACAGCAGTTGCAGGAAGCGGTGCCTACTCGAAGATCGAAGGCTTTGCGTTCATTCCCATCACATCGTTCAGCATGGCCCTCACGACCTGCATCAGTCAGAACCTCGGGGCAAAGAACTATGAAAGAGCGAGATCCGGATCGCGCTTCGGAATCTTCTCGTGCCTCATAATCGCCGAAACTATCGGAGCCGTTGTCTTTATCTTCTCTCCGTATCTCATTGCGCTCTTCAACTCAGATCCCGCAGTAGTGGCGATAGGAGTCAAGCAGTCTCACATCGAGGGACTCTTCTTCTTCCTTCTTGCGCTTTCCCACTCCATAGCGGGAATTATGAGGGGTGCCGGAAAGGCAAAGGTTCCCATGTTCGTAATGCTCAGCATCTGGTGCATACTCCGTGTGACGTACATCACCGTCGCGCTTTCATTATCACATACGATAGACCTCGTCTACTGGGCGTACCCGATGACATGGACGCTCTCGTCCATCGTCTTCGTCATCTATATGAAGTCTTCCGACTGGATCCACGGCCTGGACAGAGAGCTTCACGCCTGAAGAAGGCTCAGCTTATCCTCGATCTCCTGCGCTTCACCCTTGAATACAAGGCCGTAGAAGCCGCATCTTTCGGCTCCTCTGACGTTCGTCTCTAGGTCGTCGATGAAGAGGCACTCTCCGCTGTTGAGAGAATACTTCTCAGCAAGATAGAAGAATATGTCACTCTCCGGCTTCACCATCCTGACGGCTCCCGAAAAGACGACGCCGTCGAAATACTCCGATCCCGGGATAAGGCGGAAGAAGTCGTGGCACCTTGCCGGCGCATTGGAAAGCAGGTATATGGAGTAACCCTCCCCCTTCTTCCTCTTTATATAATCGGCCATCCCCTCCACGGGATATATCATATTCTCCCAGTAGATTGAGTTATGGATATAAGGCCAGAGGCGGGAGGGAATACGGGATCTGAAAACACTCTCCACTTCATCCTCCGTCGTCTGCCCCCAGTCAAGAAGCAGCCACTCGGGGGAGCGGAACATCTCCTCGACGAGGATCTTCCTGTCCTCCTCGTCCTTTACTCCCATACCGTCCATGAGACGGTCGGCAGACCAGTGTATGAGTACGTTTCCCATATCAAAAACAAGATTCTTGATCAATTTGCGTTACTTCTGACGGAATCTGTCCGTCTTTCTCCTTTTTCTTCTTTGTGACAAAATAGCAGATATGAAGATTCTTGTAATCAACCCCGGTTCAACATCGACAAAAATAAGTGTATTCGAAGACCGCCTCCCCCTCTTCACGGAGTCAGTCTTTCATGACGCCCCCGTCCTCCTTTCATATAAAACGACAAACGACCAGCTTGGAATGAGAAAGCTTGTCACTTCCGATATTCTCAAAAAGCATGGCATGACACTCTCCGATGTAGATATAATCGTCGGACGCGGAGGAAGCGCCCACTCGCAGAGGGGCGGTCTCACCCTCATCGACGATGCGCTCTACGAGGACACGAAAAACGAAGTCGCACGCACAGACCACGCCGCAAAACTCGGCGTCATGGCGGCATACGAGTTCGGGAAGGAGTACAACAAGCCCTGCTATACTATTAACCCGACCAACATGGACGAACTCGAGGACTGTGCCCGCATCACCGGTATAAAAGGTCTCTACAGGAGGGCGCAGTCACACGCTCTCAACCAGAAGGCGACTGCCTTAGTGCATGCTGCGAAGATCGGAAAGAGAATAGAGGACTGTTCTTTCGTCGTAGCCCACATCGACGGAGGAATCAGCATCGGCGCCCATAAGGGAGGGCGGATGATCGACAGCACCGAGGGAGCCGGCGGCGACGGACCCTTCTCCCCCACCCGCGTCGGCTCTATTCCCGTACTCGAAGTCGTCAGATACCTCGAAAGCGGACACACCACGGACGAAGTAAGGTCCCTCTGCTCGCGCTCGGGAGGATTTGTATCTCACTTCGGTACATCCGACGCAGAGAAGGTCTATACCATGGTGAAAAACGGTGACAGGCACGCATCCCTCGTCTGGGAGAGCATGCTCTATCAGACAGCGCAGTCGATCGGAGCCATGGCTGCCGTACTCTCGGGTAAGGTTGATGCCGTCATCCTCACCGGAGGACTCACGAGATACCCGGAAATCGTGGAATACATCACCTCGCACTGCTCTTTCATCGCTCCCGTTGCCGTCTACCCGGGGGAAGTCGAACAGGAGGCTATGGCCTGGGCTGTATGCGACGCCCTCGAAGGAAAGACAAAGGCACAGGAGTACATCCCACGTGACGTGTTCACAGGCTTCGAGTGGGACGATATCGTATATTGAAGCCTACTGTATTTTTATCAGCCTCGAAATCCTGCGGGTTTACTCCGGGGATGTAAGATCCTCTCATCCTCTTTTTGAAGCATAAAAGGAGATAAAATCATCGTAGAAATACAGATGAGCGTGCCTTTTGAGCTCAACATGAGAAACGACAACATTACCTGAACGACATGTTCAACAAAAGCAGAAGAAACGGAATTGCGTGGATGAATAAGCCATCCCCGAACGACAGGAAGCGCGTGTAGAAAGAGAAATGCAGATACTGCAAAAAAGAAGGCCAAAAGATTCGTGAATGACAAAATCCGAAAAAAACAAATATATGATTCGACTTTTGTGCATATACTAAGAATAAAATAAGCACAAAAGTTTGAAAATCACTTAACTTTCGTGCATATATAAGATATAAAATAAGCATGAAAGGATGGTACTGGTTATGGTAGATGTGAAAAAAATACTTCAGGAATGTGAGTATGTAACTCCTGCAATTGCTGCTGAGGCCGGCATTTCCAAATATAAATTTTACAAATATGTCCGGAATAATAACAATTTGAAGCAAATCGGACACGGCATCTACTTTGACGGAGACAGCTGGACGGATGAGCTGTATTTGCTGCATCAGAGATGTCCGGGTGCTGTTTTTTCGCATGACGAAGCGTTTTACTATCACAATCTTACGGACAGAGAGCCGCTTGTTCACACACTGACGGTCTATTCGGGATATAACACTCACAGGTTGACTGCAGATGATGACTGCAAAGTATACAGTGTGAAAAAGGAACTTCTGAATGTCGGAAAAATTACAGTTAGAAGTAACTGTGGGAATGAGATCCCCATGTACGATCTGGAACGGACGCTCTGCGATCTTATCCGCAGCAGAAATTCCATTGAAGTTCAGGAGTTCAATTCGGTTCTAAAATCCTATGTAGCCAGAAAAGACAAGGACTTGAACCGGCTTATGGAGTATGCAAAGCTGCTCCGTGTGGACAAAGTTATGCGCATGTATATGGAGGTGCTGTTATAAATGATTCTGACACAAGACCAGGTAAAGTGACGTATCAAAAGTGTGGCTCAGAAGAACAACGCGGACGCAAGGACACTGATGCGGATATATATGATGGAGCGTTTTCTGGAGAGAGTCTCAGTTTCAAGGTATAAGGACAATTTTGTTATTAAAGGCGGAATGCTTGTGACGGCGATGGTTGGAGTAGCACTGAGATCCACGATGGATATCGACACAAGTATTGAGAATCAAAATCTTTCTGCCGGGGATGCACGGCGGATTATTGAAGAAATCAAGGATATCGACATCGCCGATGGCGTGACCTTCGAGATTAAAGAAGTCTCCAATATTATGGACGAGATGAATATCCCGGCATCAGATTCACAATGAATGCAGTGCTGGGCAAACTGATCACTCCGATGAAAATCGATATTTCAACGGGAGATGTGATCACGCCGAGAGCAGTTGAGTTTTCGTATAAGCTTCTACTTGAAGACAGATCAATTTCTCTATGGTCATATAACCTTGAAACAATACTCGCAGAGAAGCTTCAGACTGTCCTTGCGAGAGGTATTCTCAATACCCGCATGAGAGACTTCTACGACATCAAAACTCTGTTTGCTATTTACGAGCAGATTATTAATGAAGATGTTTTGAAAGCCGCCTTTGATGCAACCTGCCGGAAAAGAGGAACAGAAAAACTGAAGACGGATACCCCGCATATCATAGCCGCCATCGAAAACGATGGACAGCTGCATACTCTGTGGAATGCCTATCGGAAAAAGCATCCTTATGCTGCTGAAATAAGCTTTGAGAATATCATGGACAGCACAAAGATCCTGTCGGAGAAAGTCCGATAATATTGTAATGCAGCCCTTAATCTCTCAGGAAGAGTGGTTTTTTATGCAGATTATCGATGCCGAACTCTGAAATTGATGTTCGGCATGATGCTTTGAATTGCCACTTGCGGGACTGCATTACAGAAATGAGGCTCTTCATCTATCTCTCATGCGTACTGGAATGTGAATGTTCCCCTCGAGGAGGTAAGCGGTTTTATCTGATACTCCGGCTTCCTGCGTCCCAGTATGACTCTGAATCCGTTTTCACTCTTTTCCCATCTGAACCTCAGGCCGCTCGAGATATTCTCGAGGCTCCTGAAGCCCTGTGCCTTGTCATGCACAAGGCCGGAGGCATAGAGTGCATGCTGTATGAGGGGATTACGCAGTCTCCCTTCCTCGTTTCGTGTTATGTAGTCGTGGGGAGTAAGGTCTTCGGGGAAAACGCCTGGATTGTAGATTTCAATTCTGTCCTCCTCTATCACAAGCTCGATTGTCGTCTTTTCTCCGCCGTACCATGCATGAGAGAATGCATTGAGGATCATCTCGTTTATGATATGCCTGTCTTTTCTCTCAGCCTCCTCCAGACTGGCATTGAGGACCTTTTTCGCCTTGTCGAGAAGAGTGAAGATATTTCCCTTGTACAGCCTTTTGCCGAGGACATTATCTTTGACGGAAAGATATAGCTCGGGCGAAGACGAGAGGAGAACGACACCGGCATTGTTGAGGCCGTCATTGTCGAGAAGAAGCAGCGTTCTCAGCACCGACTCCCTCTGGTTGCTTCTGAGCGGGACGACATCCTTTTTTCTGACATTGATGAGAAATTCCGAATAGGTTTTACCGTCGATGATCTCGGGTCCCCGTCCCGTGCTCTCCTTCTCCCAGGAGAGGGAGTAGCCCCTGCTCCGGGCGCACCATGCTATCTCCTCGCTCGTCATCTTCACGTTGGATGCGTCGTCTCTCATAAGGAACTCCCCGTTCACACAGTACGGAGCATCGCTTCCGTAGAACGATATCACAATGCGGCCGTCATCCTCCACAGCATCTGCATGAAATGACGGTTTCACAGCAGTGCGGAGATCCGCAAGGATCTTCTCGGGAGGGGTGTCCTCCTCTGTGATGACTTTTCCCCAGCCCTTCGAATTGAGAAGTGCTGCGACTGTCTCTGCTCTTTTCTCTGCATTTCTGACAAAAACTTCTGTTCTCATTTTCTTTTCTCCTTTGCCATACTGTAGGGAGAAAATTCTTTCTGTGCAATGATTTGTCCCGTTTTCGCATGTATTCTGATTTTCCGTGCTACCATGAAGTTTTATGCGGGAAAAGGGACAAGTTTTATAAAGCGGCAGCCTCTCTGTAAAGTAAGACAGAGCACCATTTCAATAGTTCGTCTTCCATCGCATGGCGGTATTTATTCAACTATAAGTATTATATCCCAGTCGGGTATGGCCCTCGCCGCCCTCAGCGTGAACTTCGTGTAGCCGCTGTTGATGGAGAGCAGTTTCCTCGGAAGGCGGAAGAAATCGTCAATCCTGTGATAGACAGAAAGTATGATTCTGGGCTTGAAGGAGCTTATTGTCCTTCGTCCGCCTTCGAGTATCTTCTCCTCGTCACCTTCGGCGTCGAACTTCAATATCGTGGCTCTCTTTCCTTTGAGTGCGATGTCGAGACTCGTCGTCTCCCTCTCCTTCCCGGAAGAAGACCGCCTGTTTCCCCTTCCGTTTCCTTCTTCAAAGAAGACTTTTTCAACACGTGAGGACAGAGGGACGTTGGAAAGTGTCAGATTAGGTATTCCTTCAAGTCTCTTCTCCGCCTTTCTGAAACTCCGGGGGTCGGGCTCGAAGGCTGTTATCTCACGATATCGGCCGTGAGTGAGGGAGATGAACCTCAAGACTGTGTCGCCGTCGTATGCTCCGATATCGACGAATGACTCGTCGTCTCCGAATGTAAGGTTTCTCCAGCTTGTCATCTCATCCTCTCCGACGGGGAGGATGTATCTTATGTCGCCCGTTATGCGGAATGCGATGACGGCGTCATATATATCGCGGCTTCTCTCATCGGTGAGAAGGTTCCTGAAATATGTGAAATCATCTATGTGCCTCGTGTAATACTCCGTGTTGAAAGGCTCTCCATTCTCGTCAAGGAGGAGGCAGGGACAGTAGAACTCGTTCTCCTCTGCTATTTCTGTTATATCGCGGATGATATCGGGATCATGTGTGCCGAAGCCCATGACTACGGCCATTCTTCCCCATATTCTTCTCGCATCCTCGTAGGAGAGCACCTTGTAGCCGTGGAATGTACGGCTCCTGACAAAGCCGGAGGAGGCAAAGCAGCCGCAGCATCTCACTCCTCTATTTTCAAGGAGGGACAGAAGTTTTTCAGCGGCGTCTCCCGTGCCGTAGATAACGACGGGGAGGTCTGTCTCCTTAACGGCAGACCAGAAATCCTTCAGCATTCTATCCTCTCCCTCTCGAGTCCCATCCTGTCCCTGATAGTGTATACCCCGCGGCTCTTTCTCTCGATGAGGCCCTCGTTCTCGAACTCGTTGAAAACATGTAAAAGGTGCCGGTAGCTGACACAGAGGAAGCTCGATGCTTCTGTGTGACTGACAGTGTATACTCCATCCCTTTCATGGTCGAGGATATAGCCGGAAAGCCTCTTTCTCAGGGGAAAGCTTACAGATGATGCCATCTGCATGTTCACTCTGAAGAGCTTCTTTGCCGTATATCCGGCAAGATATCTTAGAAAGACGGCGTCAGAGAGGAGCTTCTCCCTTATGGGAATTGTGTCTACCAGGTAGGCTTCAACATCCGTCAGAGCCTCCACAAGGGATGTGTATCTCTGTACTCCGAGAAGCTCGAGCTCTCCGTAGAGGGCAGGAGATGGGGCATAATCGAGGGCCGTCATGACGCCGTCGGGATAAATATAGGAGCATCTGCTCTCGCCTCGTCTGATGTAGATGAGAGCTCCTCCGTCACCGCCGGCCGTGAGGATCGTCTCACCCTTACGGTATTTCACCTCCTTTGTATAAGGAGTGATGTCGAATGAGAAAAGAGAAAGAAAATCTTTATCCATATTCCTCCCGGATGTGCTATTTATCATATTCGTAACTTTCTCTTTCGGCTATACACCTCTCATGACTACATATTCCATCTTTGTCCAGGCGATAGGTTTCATTCCCTCTCTCATCTCGATTCTCTCCATCCAGCTTAAAAACCGCAAGAAGATTCTCGTCATGCAGCTCTTTGCCGGCTTCATGTGGGTTACGCACTACTACCTCCTCGGAGCATATACGGCAGTGCTGACAAACTCGATAGGAATATTCCGCAGCACCATATCCTACTTCAACGACAGAAAGTGGGCCTCGGGTATCTTCTGGCTCTTTCTCATAATCGCACTCTCTGTGGGGGCAAGCGTCCTTACATGGGCTGGACCGGTATCGCTTCTGCCCTCTCTCTCGCTTATCTGTACGGCAACGGGCTTCTGGGTCCATAACCTCCGCATCACCAGAATACTGATGGTCGTGCAGTCGCCCTGTCTTCTCGTTTATGATATAGCGACGGGAAGCTGGGGCTGCGCAGTAATCGAGGCTGTCGCATTCCTCTCATTCATCCTTGCAGTCGTCAGACTCGATATCATACCCGCTTTAAGAGAGAAGAAAGCGTCTGGATTGAATCCGTAAGCGACGCCATCGCTCCGTTGATTACTATCCCGTCACGTTCGAGCATCTCTTTGAGCCTGAGGCCCTCTGTCATGAAAAATCTGTCACACCTTGCAGCGTCCTCTATAGTGCCGTCAGCTCTGATCATCCCGTCCTCGAGAAGGATGGTGCGGTCTGCGTACAGTGCGGCCTCCTCGCTGTCGTGTGTCGTGAAGACAACTGTCTTTCCCTCATCTCTGAGGTGAGTGAGGATCTCGAAGACGATCCTCTTCCCCTCCCCGTCAAGGCCGGAAGATATCTCGTCAAGAACGAGGGCGTCTCTCTTCATCGCAAGAACTCCCGCAAGGGCGGCTCTCCTCTTCTCTCCCCCGGAGAGTACAAAGGGCGGAAGATTCCACTTGTCACGCCCGATACCGACTGCCCCGAGAGCCTCCTCCGCGTCCCTCCGTCTCTCCTCTCTGCTGCGCCCCAGGTTTTTCGGCCCGAACTCCACGTCCTTGATCACAGTCTCCTCGAAGAGCTGGTTCTCCGGGTACTGGAAGACAAGTGCCACATTACGCTTATCGCATTCAACCGTACCTTCTTCCGGCTTTCTGAGGCCGTTGAGGAGTGTAAGGAGAGTGCTCTTACCCGAGCCGCTTCTTCCGATGACGGCAGTTATTGTCCCCGCTCTGAAGACGGTGTTTATGTTTCTGAGGGCCCGTTTCTCCTCTCCCGGATACCTGTAGCTTACACCTTTGAGTATTATGTCCATTCCGTCCTCCTAGATGTACAGAAACTTCTCGATTGAGAAAGAGAGAAGTGCATAGAAGAGAACAAGGACATACAGAACTATGTCCCGCCTTCCGTACCTGAGCGGTTTAAGACTTGTTGCACCGTCGGGATTGTATCCTCTTGCATCCATTGCAAGCGCAAGCTCATCGGAGCGTCTGAATGCAGAGACGAAGAGGGGCACGAGAAGAGGAAGGGCCGAGCGGCACTTCTTCACAATTCCCTTCTCGTCGAAAGAGCATCCTCTGCTTTTCTGAGCATCGACGATTCTGTTTGCTTCATCGACAAGGATGGGGAGGAAACGGAATGCTATCATTGTGATTGTTGCGAGAACCCTCACAGGCCTCTTCAGTTTTCCCTTTCCGAAGCTCTTCTCTATGCCTTTTGCTATCTCGAGGGGCCTTGTTGTCAGCGTGAGCATTGACGACGAGAGTACCGTAAGCGTGAGACGCAGCAGCATGAAGAGCGCACGTCTCAGGCCGTCCTCCTCGAAAACGGCAATCAGAACGGCGAAGAAGAGGAAAAGTATGAAACTCTTCAGAAGGCCCTTCGTTATGTACGAAAACGGTATTCTGCTTATGAGAATTACTGCAAGAAGCACGAGAGCCGAGAAAAGCAGTGTCGTTATTCCCGAAAAATAGAAGAGAGAGGCTATATAGACAAGAAGGAAGGCCATCTTCGACCGGCTGTCGTAAAGAGAGAGAGGGCTTTTCCCTTTCCAACAGCGGCCGAGTGTTATATCTATCATCTCCTGACCCTCCCCTTGATCTCCTCTTCGAGTTTTTCGATTGTCAGACATTCCCCTGTTCCCAGCTCATGCGAGAGTGAGAGGGCATACGGAACGGGAAGGCCGTTTTCCACGAGGATGTCGTATGTAAGCGTCTCCTCCGGCTTTCCTTCCTCTTTTATTCTTCCGTCCTTCATGATATATACTCTGTCGGATAGTACGGTCTCCTCTGTGTGATGGGTTATGTAGAGAACACCGAGCTTTCCCGCCTTGCAGTACTCTCTTAGGAGATTGAGGATCGAGGAAATCGAGGGGCGGTCGAGCATGCTGCTCGCTTCGTCGAGTATGAGAAAATCCGGCTTGAGGGCAAGGGCGCCCGCGATTGCAAGCCTCTGCTTCTCCCCTCCCGAAAGCGACGAGGGACTCATGTCCTTCTTCCCTAAGAGTGTTACGGCCTCGAGTGCTTCGTCGACACGACGTCTTATTTCCGAGGGCACAAGAGAGAGATTCTCCACGCCGAATGCCGTATCTTCCTCGACTGTCTCCCCCACTATCTGGTTGTCGGGATTCTGGAATACGATGCGGCAGAGAGAGCGTCTCTCCTCTCTTGTCAGCGAGCATTCCCCTCCGTCTTCCTCGAGAAGTCCCGAGAGAATGAGGGCGAGCGTACTCTTTCCGCTGCCGTTGGGTCCGATGAGCGAGACAAATTCACCCTTCGAAAGACTCAATGTAACATCTTTGAGGAGACTCTCCTTTCCTCCGGGATATCTGAATGAAAGACCTTTTACCGAGAGAGAGGCCATCAGAGCTCGTCTTCACCTCTGTGCATGAGGTACTTTCTTGTTGCGAAGAGTCCTGCGATGCATACCACCCCGATAAGGAGCTGCCACATAGCCCAGTCCCTGATAACGAGCTCGCGTGTGAATGCCAGCATGAGTATTTCGATCACCGACTTGAGGTTCTGGAGGTTCAGAACATGGATGAGCTCGATGATTATGATAATGACTGCAACGTAGTTGATGAGCTCTCTCAGTCCTGTGGAGTTATCTTTGATGATGTCGGTGAAATATTCGGGAATATGGACAAAGGAAACGAGTATTCCCGCTACAAGGACGATTGAAAGCATGACTTCGAATATGGTCGTGACGAGATGGATGATTCTCTGGAACTTCCCCATCCCGCTTTCCGTTTCGAAGAATTTCGGGGAGAACTCCCTTCCCTTCTGTTCCTCCATGAGCTTATGCATCTTCATACTCTTCTCTGTCATATCTGTAACCTCTGAAATCCTTTTGAATTATAGCCATATAGTCCCGGGAGGACTAGTCGTCTGCGCTTCTCCATTCTCCCGCTCCCCCAAGTCTTGTAAGAACAAGGGAAGAAGCCTCCCCTATGGCAAATCCCGTTATCGCACCCGAAATGAGTAAAAACGGCAGATAGTAAGAGAGTGCCGTACTCCTCACCACAGCCGCGGCGACAAGAAGCTGGGCTGTGTTGTGGACGATGCCTCCCGTGATACTCACCGCCTGCACGCTCATTCCCGTCCTCTTCATCAGAGCCATGACGAGGAGGCTCAGAAGAGCTCCCGAGAACGAATAGAGGAGAGAGAGCACATTCCCGAATAAGAGTGACGATATTATGACCCTCATGATCGATACGAGAAGTGCATCCCCCAGGGGCAGCGTGTATAGGGCGAAGACGACGGCGGTGTTCGCAAGTCCCAGCTTTATCCCCGGCACTGTGAAGAACGACGGCAGTAAGCTCTCCACATAGGAGAGAAGAAGGGAAAGGGCTGTAAGCATCCCCATTCTTGCTGTCTCTCTGGTATCTTTCATATCACAAGATCCACCGTATCGTTCTCTTTCACGACTGTGACGACCACTCTGTTCGGAAGGCATGTTATGCACTCGCCTGTGCGCCATACCCACCCCTGTTTCATGCATATGGAGTCGGGGCAGTCTGCCTCAGTCATTCTCGCCTTTCCGTTCTTTATCTCGAGCTCGTTCGTACCGCCGTTGAGAATATACTCACCGTCCACATCGAGGGGATATTCACCCTCGAGTACGCCGTCGACTCTGACAACGACGCAGTCTCCCGTCTCCCGTCCCCTGAAGACGAAGAAGAGGACGAAGGATGCTATGACTGCTGCGGCAAGGAGGATTAAGGCTCCTACTCTTCTGTTCCTTTTCACGCTAGAAAGCGTATACCGTAAGGGCGATTATGCCAAGAGATATCATCATCACCGGCCATCCCCTGAGTGACGATGGAACGTATCTGTCCTTCACCTTCTCCCTCACCGAGCAGAGTGCAACGGAGACCAGGAGGTAGCCAAGGGCAGTTCCGACAGAACAGAAGAGTGTCCCGAGAAACGAGTATCCGTTCTCCTCGAAGAGAAGGAGGGCTCCCAGCACAGACGAGGAGAGCGCAAGGGAGAAGAGCTCTCCGCCCTTCTTCTTCGCCGCCGCACTCACTATTGCCGTCACGAGGAGAATCGTGATGACGTAGAGGAGAAGTCTCAGATATGACGCCGAAGAGACCAGATAGTGTTCAAGCGGCCATACAACGACAGCGCTTATGACGAGCACGAGTGCAAGGTAGAGGGAATAGACAACGCTGTTTCTCAGGCTGAGACTGCAGCCCGAGAGCGCAGTGTCTGCTCCGCAGTAATGAACGAGAATGTAGTTTGACGAGAACACGCATCCCGTAAGAATCAGAAACAGTTCACCGATACTCATTTCTTCTCCCCCTTTCTGTCAACGGCAGCGACTGCAGCCGTTACGAGAGCATAGATTACAAAGCCACCGAAGGGCTTAGAAAGTATACTGATGCGGTACGGTGTGAGAAAAGCTATCTCATGTCCCATCAGCGCGGCCTTTCCGAGAACCTCCCTTATAAGGGCTGTCAGGACGACTGCGAGAAACCACTCGGACCCTGTCTGGAGGGCTTCAGAGAGTGCCCGGGAAAATGACTCTTCTTCATTTGCCGTGAACGCCGTAAGGATAAGGGCGCTCACTGCAACAAGTGCAAAATATGATCCGTTTCCACTGTAGATATCGCCCCTGAAGGCCTCGAGAACCATCATCAGTGCAGATACCACCACAACAGATACCAGTACAACAACTGCATAGAGAGCCTTTTTCGATACCCTCTTCACCAGCGGGTACGAAACAATTGTAGTGAGTGCCAGCGCTATGAATGTATAAATCGAGAGTCCGAGCGCTGTGCTGAAAGAGACGGAGAAGGCAAGAGCCGGCACCGACGAGAGTGCGAGAATCATCATGAGTCTTTTACTTCTTTCCATATCAGTTACCTCCCTTAAGAGTCTTGTATGCATCGAATGCATCGTTTAATGCATCCTTTACGGCATCGGATGAAAGGGTTGCACCGCTGATGAGTGCCTCTTCCCCGCTCCAGGATGAGTCGAGGCCGTTGAAGGATGTGTAATAGCCGTCGGGAAGGGTGTATGAGGAATAGTAGTCACCCTCGATAATGAGCTCCTTGACGGAGAAGCCGGCAATCTTCCCCTCCGATGTGAGGAGTATATACATCACCATCGTCTCGTTGCCGAAGCCGTACGGGCGCGACGAGAAGCCCCAGTACTCCTTTCCGCTGTCCGTGATACTCCATGCCGATGTGACACTCGAGTAGACGCCGGAGAGGGAGACGGGCGTGAAGACGGCGCTGTCTGTCAGGGAGCCCAGCTTCTTCACCTTCTTCTGATCCTTGCTGCTCTCGTCCTTTGTGGAAAGAAGAGTCTCTTCCTCGAGAGCCTTTCTCGTTGAGGACGAGAGTGCATCTGTCTCCTTTCCGTCCTTTCCGTAGACGACAGAGGAGTAGCGTGACACCACGACTGTGTAATTCTCTCCGCCTTCCTCCACCCAGTAGCAGACTGCGCTGTTGTTTGCGGCAATGTATGCCTTCACAACACCGCTTACAGACGATGTGAACTCGTCAGCAACAAGCAGTCCCTTGGGAGAGAGGGCCTCACCGAAGACCTTGAGCAGAGTCTCCTCATAGATCTGCTCCGGCTCCTTCTCGACTGCCGTTACAAGGCCGTTCGAGACAAGAGCTTCGAATGCATCTGCAACCGCGCCCCTGAATGCCGACGAGGAGTATGTGACGCCGCCGACGAGTTCAACGCCGGAAAGTGTCGAATTTTCTCCGATGTATGTTGACGGGTAGTCGAAGCCGAATTCCTTCGTCTCCGGGAATTCATCGAGGTTTATTCCCGTGACGATGCCGTCTGATGAGACTGCAACTGTTATGAGAATATCCTTTCCCGTGAAGCCCCTGTTCGTCGAGAGCCTCACGACATAGCCCTTCCCGCTCTTCTCCTTCCACACTTCGTATACTGTGGACGGAAGACCGGAAAGATTGAGTTTTTCAAATCCGGCAGCATCACCCATCACTGCATAGAGAGGCGCCATCTCGGCTCCCGCTCTGTTCTCCTCTATAATGGGGGATGTGAATATATTAAGCACAAAGAGGAGTGCCACCCCTGTTATAAGTACGGCCAGTATTACTATAAGGTCTTTCTTATTTGACATAGTTCGTACCTCCGAGAGCAACTGTGTGCGTGCACTTCTCGATGAGAGGTGTGAAGATGTTCATGATGAGAATCGAGAACGATACACCCTCGGGAAGTGCCATGAATTCTCTGATGACGAAGGTCAGTATTCCCGCACATATGCAGAAGACCACCTTCCCCTTTGAAGTAACGGGGGTCGTGACATAGTCCGTCGCCATGAAGACGGCACCGAGGAAGAGGCCGCCGGCGAGGACCTCGTAGAGGGCCTTCTCAAGAGAGAGCGACGATACGAGATAGAGGGCGAATACCGTGAGGATGTATGAAAGCGGCACATACCACTTTATGACACGACGGAAGGAAAGATATATCCAGCCGATTACGATTGCGACGATGCATGTCTCCCCGATCGTTCCCCCGTGGAGACCCAGGAGCATCTGTGTCCAGGAAGGAAGAGCCGAGGTGTTTCCCTGACTCAAAAGCACAAGAGGAGTTGCCGTCGAGACAAGTTCGACACCGACGGGATTCGTGAAGGACGTCACAGACGAGAATGTCTCGAGCATGAATACACGACCCGTGATCGCGGGGTTGGCCCAGTTGCGTCCGAGTCCCCCGAACAGGCACTTTGCAACAAGCACTGCAACGGCCGTTCCGACAACTGCTTCATAGAGCCTCACCTCAGTGCCGAGGTTGAGGGCGAGAAGAAGCCCCGTCACGACTGCCGAGAGATCCCCGACCGTGTTCTTCCTCTTTGTAAGGAGACAGAAGAGCGACTCGAAGACGACGGCTGAAAGGACACATGCCACTATAAGAAGAAGCGCCTTTGTGCCGAATATGATGACGGCGGCCGAAGCTGAGGGAAGAAGTGCTGCGATTACATCGAGCATGATCCGGGGTGTGCTGCTTCTGTCATGAAAATGGGGTGCAGGAGCCGTATTGAGTTTATATTCTTCCATATTACTTTCTCCTCCCTCTCAGATAGTTCTTTGCCTCTATGTTGTGCGCGACAAGTGGTCTGTGGGCAGGACATACGAATGCACAGCATCCGCATTCCATGCATGTGTTGATGTCGGCCTTTCTCAAGAGAAGTTCCTTCTTATCTTCATCCTCCTCCTCGAGTGCATCGCTGAATGCACACGGGTTGAGATTGAGCGGACATGCATCGACGCATCTTCCGCAGTGTATGCAGACACTCTCGGGAGCCGTGTATGCTTCCTTTTCGTCCATCGCGACGACAGCGGAGGTTGCCTTGACGACGACTTCATCGAGGCTTTCGACTGCTCTTCCCATCATCGGACCTCCGTCGAGCACCTTGACGGGTTTCTCTTTGAAGCCTCCGCACATCTCGAGGCAGTACCTGAAGCTTGTTCCGACAGGAACGATGATATTCTTCGGCTCCTTTACTGCAGATCCGTCGACTGAGATCGTCTTCTCCACAAGGGGAAGCCCCGTTTCGAAGTACTGGGCCATCTTCGAAAGCGTCGTGACATTCGTGATTATGACGCCGAGGGAGGCAAGTCTCTCGCCCGCCTTCACGACCTTTCCCGTCGCATTATAGAGAAGAACCTGCTTCGCACCCTGGGGATAGACGCTCTCGAGAGCGAGAACCTTGACAGAGGGATCTCCGCTGAAGACGTCCTTCAGGTGGTTTATCGCCTCCATCTTGTTGTTCTCGATTCCGATTACGAACTCCTTCGGGGATGCGAACTTCTTGAGTATGGCAATGCCCTTCTTTATCCAGTCGGCGTCTTCAATCATCGTGCGGTTGTCGGCCGTGCAGTACGGCTCGCATTCCGCGCCGTTGATGAGGACAGTCTCTATTCTGTTCTTTCTGAGGGCCTCCCACTTTCCGTGAAGCGGGTACGCTGCTCCTCCGAGTCCCACGATGCCGGAGTTGAGGCACCCGGTGAGAAAATCATCGAGTGTTTCGAGAACGGGAGCCGAGAGAGAGGGATCCTTTTCCCCCTTACCGTCACTTTTGATTGAAACTGCTTTCTCATCAACCTTTGTAACAGTGCCGCTGAGAGAGGCGTGTACCGGTGACGATACCCTCCCCTCTCCAATCTTTGCTATCATCGTCCCGATATAGACATGGTCCCCCTCGTTCACGACAGGAACTGCCGGAGCTCCCGAATGCATCTTCATCGGGATCGTTACCGACTCCGGAAGCGGGACACGAACGCTTGGCTTGTCCTGGGTGGACTTGCAGTGGGGAACGTGTACATGAGATATCTTCTTCTTGAAAAGCATCTAATGCCCTCCTCTATAAAATTTCTATTCTATCAGATTTGCCTTTATGCCGTCGGTGTATCTGACAGTGCCGTCTGTGAATACCCAGACGACATCGACAGAGAGTCTTGAAGCAAGCGCCGCTCCATCTTCATACGACATACAGTAGAGTGCCGTGGAGAGAGCGTCGGCGAGTGCGCTGTTCTTCGTGACAACCGTCACGGAGTCGAAATATCGAGCGGGATAGAGCGTCCCGGGGTCGATGATGTGTGAATACCTCACACCGTCGAGGGTGAAATAACGCTCATAGCTTCCGCTTGTGACGCAGCTTGTGTCCTTGAGAGAAAGAACAACGACAAAAGCCGAGTCGGGATTCTTCGGGTCCCTGACGCCTGTGCGCCATCCGGAGCCGTCTCTCTTGCTTCCTATTATCCTTATATTACCGCCGATGTTGAGAACATAGCTCTCCACACCCTTCTCTTCGAGAACCTGTGCAGCCTTCTCAGTCGCATACCCCTTTCCGAGTGCTCCGACATCGAGGGAAGCCTTTTCGGATAAAAGCTTCACACTCTTCTTCTCTCTGTCTATCTCAAGATAATCGAAGCCTGTATAGCGAGAGGCATCCTCAAGGTCCTCATATGACGGAAGATAAGGCTCCTCGCTGTATCTTGCGTCATGCCATAGGGAGAGAACGGAGCCCATCATGACATCCATCCTTCCTCCCGTCACCGAGTACATTTCTTCTGCATAATCGAGAAATTCGATTATCTCGTCATCAACCTCGATCTCGACACCGGGACTGGAATTGATGGTACAGAGATTGTTCATCCCCTCGTACTCGTGATAGATGTCGAAGAGACGGTGGTATCTGAGAAGTGTGTAGTACACTTCGTCGGCATTCTCGAGAAACTCCTCCTCGCTGTCTCCTTTATATGAATAGATATAAGAGACAGTGTCGAAGAGATCGAAGTACGCCCTTCCCTGCGGCTTTACAGAGACGGAAGAGGAGGAGGGAGAGACTGCACTCTCCCCGCTTTCCGCCTTCGTGCATGACACAGATAATATAATCAAGCCGAGGAGAAGCAGGGCTACCCTCGGCATTACTTTAGTCAGGAAACGCTCAGTCTGCATTCTCCGCCGCTGAACTGATCACGCTCTTGAACGAGGTAATCTGAATCGAACACTGGGCAAATAGTGTCTCGTCTGTCGTTACGACATAGCCCGGATGAGGCTCGTCAGCTGTTCTGACTCTTGTCGGAAGAGAAGCAACTTCTTCAGCCGTCTTTCCAACACAGTAGTCTTCAAAGGCCTTTGCCTGCTCGAACCACTCATATGCTGCTTCAGAATACTTCACCATGTTGTAGTCGTACTCGAGTTCCTTCTTTGTTCCCTTATATGAGGAAGCTGTGATTTCGAGGTCGGAGTCTACTGTGTACTGAGGCTGGATTGCATCTGTGAGGCAGGCAAGTATAACGCCGTTCTTGTCTACGACTGCAGCGCCGAAGTCGACGTACATCTTTATAGTGCCGTCTTTCTCGTCTGTCGGAGCTGTCGTCTCCTCTGCCGTGCTCTCGAGCTTGAGGCCGAGTGAGAACGAACCGTCTGTGCTCGTGAATGTCTGAGCCCTGCTGTCGGAGCATGCCTTTACGACTGCTTCCTTGAACTCTGTTATCTGGATGGAGCACTGGGCAAAGAGTGTCTCGTCTGCTGCAACAACATAGCCGGGGTGAGGCTCGTCGGCTGTCCTGACTCTCGTCTCGATTGCTTCGACTTCTTCTGCCGTCTTTCCGACAACGTACTTCTCGA
>CAVFZO010000032.1:0-20615 GCA_963626925.1 Clostridium sp. AM49-4BH | reverse complement strand
AGAAAGAGAGATGAAGAAGAGATTTACCCCCCCCGTTTTAGTACTTTTAGCTGTACTAATTCTTTTTAGCATAACAAGTTGTAAAGACAAGCCCGTCGAAGCTCCACACGTGCACGAATGGGATGAAGGCTCAGTTACGACACCGCCGACCTGCACCGAGGAAGGTGTCAAGACCTTTAAGTGTAAGGGATGCGATGAGACAAAGACCGAGTCTGTTCCTGCTCTTGGTCACAAATCTGATGAAGGTAAAGTAACCGAAGAGCCGGGCTATGGAAAGAAAGGAACAAGGACTTACACCTGCACAGTCTGTCATGAAGTTATCAAGACAGAGGATATCAATGCGCTTGATGCAAAGGATTCGACGATTGTCCTTGCCGAGGGAATTGGTGACCTTGTGAAGACTTACGACGGCAAACCCATAACATTTGACAAGAGCATCTTCTTGAGAAAGGTCGGTGAAACCACTTCAATAATCCCCGAAGATGAGATTTCTTTCGAGTATTATAACGAGTCAGAGCTTTTATCTGATGCACCTGTTAATGCAGGCTACTACTACAAACTCAAAGTCACGACAACGGCGACAGACGAATGGAAAGCCGGCTCGGCAGAATTTAATTTCTATATATATCGGATTGAGCTCGGAGAAATCAAATTCGAAAAGGAATATGACGAATCCGCTACGTTTGAAAAAACCGACTGGACGGGTTACGACAAGGTTCTTGAAAGTGACAGGGACAAACTCAAGCTTGTTGTTCACATGTCCGAAGAATATGCTGGCAGCAGTTTTGATGACAGTGTATTCTACATTGGAGATGAAGAAACCGACAATTACGATGCTAATATCAAAGCAACAATAAATAAGAAGGTTATCAAAGATATTGTACTTGAAATGGAATATGAACTGCCAGGTACTCCGAACTCGTACGGTTATGTTTCAAAGACATTTAATAATATCGAGGGATACCCGGGACTTGTAATTACCGTCTATCCATATAATGCGACAGTTAACGGCGAGTATCTCCCGCGTAATGTTGTCTATTCTGATTCTACGACTCTGAAAACATATGAGATTATCGGAAGCAATCCTTTTTACAATACCAAGCTGGCTGACAGATCGGCAATTTCGGAAGGAACTTTTCTAGCCTTTGTCGGAATTGGCAACAACTATAAAATCGATGAAGATTCCGGTGTGGTAGGAACACTGAAGATAACTCCGAAGGTTTTGTCTGGCTCAATCAATGCAACGAAGACGTATGATGGTGAGAACGGTATAACAGTCACGGATTTCTCGGATGTTACCGGCATTTATGATGAAGACAAGAGCAAGCTCGTTATGTTTATGACCCTGAGCAGTGCTGATGTCGGTGATAATATTGGTCTTGAAGGTCTCGGAATGCATTATCATACTGACGGAAAAACAACATGTTCTTCGGGAACGGAAAATGAATGTCCGACAACAAGATACAGAGTACATGCAACTAAAAATTTAAATATTACGGCTTCAATCACGAAGAAGGAACTTGCGCTTTCTAATGTTATTTATTCAGCTGCCAATCTGCTTGATTCAGGGGTCGCTATCACAGGACGCAGCTTCTATGTAGGCAAAAACAATGGAACTGCCGGTAAGGATACCTTCGGGGTGAGCTATTTAGATAAATCGGCAGCAATGGTATGGGTAAACGGAGGAGAAAAGAATATAGCTGCAGGTGAAATTACTATTCCTGATGGCTACAGTAAAAACTATAAAATGACAGGAACGATCAGTCTCAAGCTGATAAAGATAACGAGTTCATCGGTGACTCCCCTTAATCTGGGAGAGGCATCAACTCTTTTGCCGGGAAATTTCACTAGCAAGGTATATTCGATTTCCCTTACTAAGGGTACGAAATATACAGTCAATTGTTCAAACTCTTCTAACAGTGTATTTATAGGAGGCGTAGTTTCAGAGAAAGGTGTCCATCCATATATGACGAAATCTGTTGATACGAAAGGTAATGTAACAATAGGCTCTTATGATTTTACTGCACCGGAGAGCGGGACGTACTATGTTATTCTGGCATCTGAATCTACAGCTTCGAAAAATTTTGGGGTTACAGTCAGCAAATATAGTTTATGATTGGTTTCGAAAGTGATTTGTACGGCGCATTCTCCACAGCGGGGTGCGCCGTTCTTGTTGAGAGAATCCTCTCTCTGTGGTACGATTCGGGTATGTTGGAGATGAGAAGGATCATTGAACTCTCGAGTCGTGTGCATACGTATCTCGTACTGCTCTATATGTTCTTTGCCTTTCTCTTCGTGCTCTTTCTCTACTTTCCTGTAAGGGAGGAGCTTGTAACTCTTATAACGAGCGTGCAGATGATTATGGGATGGACGATCTTCCTCGTCGGGGTGTGGATTGTCTTTGCTTCTGTTCTCTGTTCTGTATTCTCGAGGGTGTGGGTCATATCACCGGCGGTGAAGACAATGGTGAGATTTCTCGCCTATTTTGTAATATCCATCACTCTCGATACTCTCAACACCCTCATTACCGGAGGTTTCTCCTATGGAATGTAGCTGCTACGCCCTCCGCGGGGCCGTCACTGTCGAAAACGACACTCCCGGCGAGATTACCGCCGCTGTAAAGGAGATGTTCGAAAAGCTTCTTGAGCTGAATAATCTGGGGGAGGATGAACTTGCATTCATCCACTTCTCGCAGACGGATGACCTCAGGAGTATGAATGCCGCGTCTGCGCTCAGAAAGGGCGGTCACGGAAGCTCTGTGCCGCTTTTCTGCACACAGGAGGCCGGGAGCGAGGGGGCAATGGAGAAGTGCATTCGTGTACTTGTGCTCGTCGCTCATGCCGAAGTGTGTGAAAAGAAGATGGTATACCTCGGGAGAGCCGGGGCGCTGAGGCCTGACCTCAGGGGGTGAACTATGGTTTATGAAGATGCATGCAAACTCAAGAAGGATGCTCCATGGAAGGAGCGCGGCACTGTCGTGTTCCTCTCCGACTTCGGAACTGTTGACGGCGCTGTCAGTGCAATGCACGGTGTTGCCGACGAAGTGTGCCACAGCCTCAGACTTGAGGATCTGACGCATGAGATACCTCAGTTCAATATATGGGAGGCGAGCTACCGTCTTATCCAGACGATACCGTACTGGGCACCCGGAACTGTATTCGTCTCCGTTGTCGACCCCGGGGTCGGGAGCGAGAGGGAGAGTGTCGCCGTTCTCACGAAAAGCGGCCATATCATAGTGACTCCCGACAACGGAACGCTCTCCCATGTTGCCAAGGGTATCGGGATACTCGAACGCAGGGCTATAAGCGAGACGACGAACAGACTCCGTAACAGCCAGCGCTCCTACACCTTCTACGGCCGTGACGTCTATGCATATACGGGAGCAAAACTTGCATCGGGCCTTATCTCATTCGACGAGGTGGGACCTCTTCTCTCCTCATCAGTCGTCATGCTCGACATCAACGAACCTGTTGTGGAGAAGGGGAGAATCAGCGGCTCTGTCGATATTCTCGACACACGCTACGGCTCGCTGTGGACGAACATCCCCGACACTCTCTTCTTCTCATCCGGCTTCGAATACGGTAAGAGTGTCTATGTCACGATCTGCAGCCGCGACAGAGTCGTCTACGGAAAGAGACTTCCTGTATGCCGCAACTTCACCGAAGCGGAAAAGGGGGAGGGCCTTGTCTATATCAACTCCCTTCTCAATGTCGGTGTTGCCCTCAACCAGGGATCCTTCTCCGCCGCTTACTCGATAGGTACCGGGGAAGGCTGGAGGATAGAATTCTCTAAATGAATGGGTTGTAATATCTTCCGCCGTTGAAATAGTTCAGTGAAAGGGAGACGACGAGCCATATTACTGAGATTATGAACGCCGCACGGTCGCTCTTTCTGAATGGGCGCGCGGAGTACCATGTACGCTTTTTGTGCTTTCCGAAGCCCCTGAGCTCCATCGCATTCGATATCACCTCGATCCTGTCCATTGAAGATATTATAAGCGGGAAGAGCATCGAGGAGGCGCTCTTCAGCCTCTTTATGAGGCTCTGCTTCTTTGCCGTCATCTCCAGTCCTCTTGCCTGCTCTGAGTGTGATATGTCCCTGTATTCCTTCTGGATGTCGGGAATGTATCTCAGCGCCAGAGACACAGAGTAGGCAATCTTGTAGCTTATGCCGATCCTGTTGAGGGATGAGGCGAATTCGCTCGGGTCCGTGGTGGAGACGAATATCATGACGAGGGGGATTGTCGAAAGGTATTTGAGAACTACGTTGAGGTTATAGAAGAGCTGCTCGGAGGTGAGTGTCCAGCGTCCCCATCCTGTGATAAGAACATGCCTTGTGCCATATATCGTCACACCGTGCTCTGGTGAGAAGACGTAGATGAGGACGTTGTTGAGTATCATGAAGATGAAGGTGAATATGAATAGAACCTTCACTTCCCTCAGCTTTATCTTCGAGATGCGGAAGAGAAGAAAGGCAAAGACGGTCAGGGCGGCGAGGAATCTCGTGTCGAAGGTCGTCATGGCCGCAAAGGTCAGTATGAGGAGTGCGCTGAGCTTCGTTGCACCGCAGAGGCGGTGTATGGGAGAGTCTTTATCGATGTAGTTGAAAAGGTTTGTCATCCTCTCTCCTTTCTGTCGTATTCTATGAAACGGCGTATGAACTCCGTGTCAGCAAGGCCGCAGACGGAGGCAAGCGTTGAAAGGCTCGTCTTCTTGAGCGACGCCTTCTGTGCAAGATCGTCGTTGGTGAGGATCTCCTCGGGCGGGGCGTCCGCAATCTTTCTGCCGGATGTGAAGACGACAGAGCGTGTGCAGTACTCCAGCATCAGATGCATGTCGTGGGTGATGAGTATGATTGTAACTCCCGCTTTATTGAGGGAGGAGAGGAACTCCATGATATCTGTATAGTGTCTGAAGTCCTGTCCTGCAGTCGGCTCGTCAAGAATGATTATCTCGGGATTCATCGAGAGAATGGATGCAATCGTTACTCTCTTCTTCTGACCGTAGGAGAGGGCGTTGACGGGCCAGTTTCTGAACGGCCTTAGACCGCATATACGCATCGCCTCATCCCCGATGCGCTCTATCTCGTCCTCGTCCTTTCTACCGTCGAGAACAAGGCCGAGTGTCACTTCGTCCTTTATCATGGCCTTGGTGATCATCTGGTTGGGGTTCTGCATGACGTAGCCTATATGCTCGGCTCTCTCCTTTATCGAAGACGATGCCAGATCTCTGCCGTTGAGCTTAATTGTCCCCTTGTCGGGTTTCTCGAAGCCGCATAGGAGTTTGCTGAACGTGCTCTTTCCCGCGCCGTTACGTCCGACTACAGCCATCATCTCGCCCCTCCGGAGGGTGAAGTCGATGTCCTCGAGTGCCCTGTGTCCCCCGGGATATGTGAAGGTGAGGCCGCTTACCTCAAGAAGATTCTCCCCGTTCTTTCTTTTCTTCTCCTCCGGAATGCTCCCGAACCACCTTCTGACCTTCTCCCTGTCGCTCTCGGAGAGGGCGAGTGTTTCGATACTTCCCGGCCTCTTGTCCTCTGTTATTTCGACGCCGGCATATTTGAGTGCCGTTACATAGAGCGGCTCCCTTATTCCTGTCTCCTTGAGAATGGAGGAGGAGAGGAGGGCGTCGCTTGTCGTGTCCCTGATGATCCTTCCTTCGTTCATGAGAATGACCCGGTCCACAGGACGCCACAGCACATCCTCTATTCTGTGCTCGATAATTATGATTGTCGCATCCGTCGATTTATGGAGTTCGTCTATGAGCTCTATCGTCTTCTTTCCGCTTTCGGGATCGAGGGACGCAAGGGGCTCGTCGAAGAGATATATCCTGACCTTGTCCACCATCACGCCCGCAAGCGACACCCGCTGCTTCTGTCCGCCAGAGAGTGACTGCGGGGAGTGGGAGAGGAAGCTCTCCATCCCGACCTTCTTGGCAGCTTCCAGAACCTCCCTCTTCATCTCTTCAAGGGGAGTTGAATCATTTTCAAGTGCGAAGGCTATGTCCTCCCCGACTGTCAGGCCGATGAACTGGCCGTCGGAGTCCTGCAGTACAGTTCCCGTTATCTTGCTGAGTGAGAAAATGTCCCAGTCGCGGTAGCTTTTTCCTGCAATGAGAAGTTCGCCCTCTGCATCTCCGGGGTACGATGCGGGAATGAGGCCGTTGAGGGTTGAGGCCAGCGTACTCTTTCCGCAGCCCGAGGGACCGCAGATCAGAATCTTCTCACCCTCGTTTACAGTGAGGTTTATATCATAAAGAGTAGGCTCTGCCTGAGCCTTGTATTTGAACGAGAAGTTCCGGAATTCGATTATGGGTGACGACATGATACCTCGCATGAACCAGTTTATCACGAAGAAAAGAAAAATGCTTCCCTTGTGAGGAAGCATTTTGAGAAGAGCCGGGCTCAGTCTTCTTTCTTGAGAGATCCCGCCTTAGGCTTAGCCTTGTTGTACGCAAGGGCGAGGAGTGTGCCGATGACTGCAGTCGTGATGATGTTCGCCAGTCCCGCCACGAGACCCTGTGTGAAAACCTTGTTTGCAGGCTCGGCGTAGATGAGGATGTCGAGTACGGGTGCCACGAGTCCCCATGCTATGACGTGTGCAACGACATGTGCGATGTTGAAATTGATGATCTCCTTCTTCCCGAAGCTCTCTTCGATGTTGATCCTGTCGGTCAGAAGCCCCATGATGAGTCCTGCTACTCCCGACGCGATGACCCAGCTCCACCAGATTCCCCAGCCTGCCGCGAAGTCAGTGAGCGTGTGGCCGATGAATGCGATGAGAAGCCCGGCGACAGGGCCGTAGAGCACAGTCATGAATGCCAGGAGGCCGTACTGCGTCGAAATGGATGTATTGGGCAGCGGACTCGGGATCGAAACGAATCTTCCGAGTACGAAGAAGAGCGCCGCACCTATACCTATTGCGACTATCGTTGTGATCGGATTCTTTTTTAGCATCTTCATAAATTTTCCTTCCTTCGGAGGATCGTTCCCTCCTTATTACATTATCTTCTCAAAAATGCCGTACTGGCAACTACCCGAGGAACTTTCTGAACCATTTTGTTATCTCATCAAGCCTTTTTATTCTGTTGAGGGGCTTTCCGCTGCGACTCAGCTCGTGGCTCTCGTCATGAAAGAGGACGAATCTCGTCTCGACGCCCATGTCCACAAGTGTCGTATAGAGCTGGTATGCCTGCTCTGCGGGACAGCGGTAATCCCTGTCGGAGTGGAGGATGAGCGTCGGAGTTGACGCGTTCTTTCTTACCGCCTCCATGGGAGAGAGGTGATACATGCTCTCGATATCATCACTGGTGCATCCGCACTGGTCTGTGGCGAAGTAGGGTCCTATGTCGCTTGTCCCGTAGAAGCTTATCCAGTTGTATATGGAGCGCTGTGTTGCTATGGCTTTGAAAAATGAGGTATGGCCGAGAATCCAGTTCGACATGAAGCCGCCGTAGGAGCCTCCGGTGACGCCGACACGACCCGGGTCTATTGAGGGATATTTCCTCAAGACTTCATCTTTGAATGCCATGAGGTCGCTGTAGTCGACGCTTCCGTACTTTCCTCTTATATCTGCAAAGGCGTCGCCTCTGCCGTCGCTTCCCCTCGGGTTCGTCCAGAATACGAAGAAGCCCTCGCTGGCCCAGTACTGCATCTCGTGCATGAAGACCGTCCCGTAGACCGTCTTGGGGCCGCCGTGTATGTCGAATATTGCGGGGTAAGTTTTCCCTTTCTCCCATCCGAAGGGTTTGAGAACCCATCCCTCAAGTGCGATACCGTCGTTTTCGTATCTGATTTCTTCGGGAACGCCGACATATTTTCCCTCGAGAACGCCGTCATTGAATGCCGTGAGCTTTTCTCTTCCCCTGTAGAGTTCCTGGAGCCTCTGCTCCCTGAGTCCAATATAGTAGACATCTCCGTTATAGACGCTGACAGAGTCTACGCTGCCTTCATCTGTTATGACCGGCATTATATCACCAACGGCATTTATTCTGTAGATGTATGAAGAGTGTCCCTTCGTCGTCGTGAAGTAGAGCCACTCCCCGTCGACAGAAAAGCTCTCGCCTCCCTTGAGCCTTATGTCCGTGCCGACGCTCGACCATGTGGAGTCTCCCCACTTTGAAAGGAGTACTGCCTTTCCGCCCTCAATGGAATAGAAATCGGGATTCTGGTTTATGCCGTACCTCTTCATGTCGCTTCCGGCGGCGATGATTTTATCCCCAAGAAACCATGCCCTGCCTGTTTTGAGCTCCCCCTCCGGTAGTATCGTCTCCCAAGTCAGGTCGGTGAGACTGACTTTTCTCACTTCAGTTGTCAAAGACGGCTTTGCACTTTTCCTCACATTCCCCGTACAGAGAAGCATCGTCCTTCCGGGAGAGAGGGTGTATGAGGATGTGTCATAGTCGTCGTTGAAGACAAACTTCGTAACGCCGTTCTTTATCACGGCAAGCCTTGTCCTGCGGCCGCATGTGAAGCCGCTTCCGTTGAGATAGAAGGGGCTTTCCTCTATCTCCTCGTATCCTTTTGTCTCTTCCGCCTTCTTCTTCCTCTCGTCTTCCTCGAGACATTCGAGTCTCTTATCTGCAGCAAAGAGGGCGACAAGACTGTCGTCGGAGAAAAAGTCGTACTTCGTGAGTTTTCCGTCGACTGTCAGAGAGGGCGCTGCCTCACCCCCGTCGAGGGGGAGGGCGTAGATCGTGCTCTTATCCTCGTCCTTCGTCTCCTCTTCTGTCCGTTTTGCCGTGAAGTAGAGCTTCTTCTTCCATGTTGTACCCAATCCGGCGCTGCCGTCGCATGTGAGAGCTCTCGGCTCTCCGTTCTTCAGCATATAGAAGTTGCTTTCGTATCCTGATTTGTCCTTCTTCGCCCTGCTGAGGGTGAAGAAGATTCCGTCTTCTCCCGCCTTCACTCCGGAGAGGTAGCTGTAGGAGAGAAATTCATCAAGTCTGATCTTTTCCATGGGGAAAGTGTAAGCACCTTGCTGTGTGAATACAAGAGACTAAAGCACCGGAGCAAAGAGGTCATCGAGCACGACTTCGTTCTGGACGATGCCAGAGTACATGTTCTTCCCGACACCGAAGGATGTAATCATGGTG
The DNA here is from genome assembly GCA_963626925.1 of Clostridium sp. AM49-4BH. Lineage (GTDB taxonomy): Bacteria > Spirochaetota > Spirochaetia > Sphaerochaetales > Sphaerochaetaceae > Ornithospirochaeta. The sequence continues at coordinate 11,523 of CAVFZO010000032.1, read as the reverse complement.
AGCTGTATTGACTTTGATTTTTTCTCTGACGTCCGGAAAGCTTCGATTTTATTTCTGAGAGCAAGGTCGTAACTCTTGTTGATGACATATTCTCCTGTACTGTATTTTATTTCGCAGAGATTGACCGTGTCATCCCGTCTGTCGATTATGAGATCTATTTCTGCGCCCGGAGCTGTATCATCACCTGTTTTGAACCATGAGTATTCTTCACTGAACACTCCGGAAATGCCGAGGCGCTGTTTCACCTCTCTGATATGATCTCTCACGAGAGATTCAAATGCATAACCCGACCATGCTCTCTTCGACGGAGAGTCTATCGAGTTCGACCATTGGTGTTCATCGATTCCTCTCTTTGCGAGGTATCTGAGATAAAAGGATGTGTAGTAGTCTGAAAGACTGTAGATCAAGTCATTTCGCTTCTTTCTGTAAAACCTGGATGCCCGGATAAAACCCGACTTCTCAAGATCCCTCAGTATTGTGGTTAGTCTTCCGTTTTCGGCTAGTCCGGACGCCCGGCGAGTTCCCTTCTTGTCATTCCCCGGCTTTTTCTGCTCAGGATTTCAACTATCTTTATATACACGGGACTATTCGTGAACAGTGTGGCATAAAGATGCTGAAATTCATCCCTCAGCTCTCCGTTCTTACTGAAAAAGACCCTGTCGATGTTCTGTTTGAGTCCGGCCGAACGGCTCAGGGTGTCGAGGTAGTAGGGAATTCCTCCCATAATCATATAGCATTCGGCGATTTCATAACGTGACCACGATATTCCCTTGCTCATGAGAAAACGTTCCGTTTCATGGAGATTGAACGGCTTGAAGAAGAGCCTGCACGTCTCTCTGTTGAAAAGGCCTCCCTTGTTCGAGGCTATCTTTTCGTCCATCCATGATGTAGCCGAGCCGCACACTATGAAAATCAGGTTGTCACGTGTGGAGGCCCAGTCGTTCCAGAACCATTCGAAAACCGAAAGGAAATCGGATTTCTGCGTGTCAAGCCACGGCATTTCGTCAAAGAGACAACCTGCCGCTTGCTGCTGTCAAGTGACTCGAGATAGTCTCTAAGCAGATTGAAAGCGTCCATCCACCTTTCAATAACCAGCTTTTCCTTCTGTTTCGTCTTTCTCATATACTCGCCGGCGAAGACCTCAAGAAGCTCTTCTTTCGAGCAGTTGTATCGTCCTGTTATCTTGAAAGCAAAGTTGTTATCGAAATAGTTGTTTATGAGATAAGTCTTGCCGACTCTCCGTCTTCCGTAAACTATGACCAGTTCTGCCGATGTTGACTCGATACATTCCTTCAAACGTGCACATTCTGCTTCTCATCCGATTATTTTCTTTGTATTCATGGAAATATCTTAAAACATGTAAGAGGGAAATGAAAGATTATTTTAATCCTCGTTACGGCAAAAAGAAAAACCAGCCCTGAAGACTGGTTTATCTAGCCACCTGTCGGATTCGAACCAACGACCCCGAGATTACAAATCACGTGCTCTGGCCAGCTGAGCTAAGGTGGCACGGTGTCCGTTGTGCAGGCACGAGAGAAACTATAATTCAATCGAAAGGACAAAATCAAGTACCCCGTGAGAAAAAATGACGAAAGTATCGCCGGGACAGATGACAAAAAACTGTAATCTGTGTTAAAACCTATTCTCGTCAGGTCAGGATTTGACAAAGAATGATGCAATTTGTATATTATGGCTTGGTAGCTTGAATAATTTGTCGGAGGAATATAGATATGCCGGGTAATGTATCAAAGAACGCTCATCGTGAAGGTGCTAAGGCTCTCGTCAGCAAGTGGGGCGGAGTCATCAAGATGAAGAGTGTATTCGAGAACGGTAAGCTTCGCCATGTTGCATACTGTGAAAAGACAGGCAACACAGCACGCAAGCCTAAGGATCTGATGTAATCAGACTCGAATGAAGAGGGCGGTTCTGCGGGGCCGTCCATTTTTTTTGCATCTTCTCTCTGCATAAATACTTTTTATTGTGTTATAAGAAGGGTTGATTAAATCGGTTTCTGTCGATTTTTGTTGCATTCACCCTCCATCCGGTATGATAATTACTTGTTGATTTCAACATCTAACAAATGGAGGATTTTACAATGAAGAAAGCATTAGCAATCGCTATCATACTCTGCTTTGCTCTCGTATCTGTACTGGCACAGGGTGCAGCGGAAGCAAAGACGACGGCATCGAGTGTCAGCGTATCGGATGACCTCGTGGCTGCAGCAAAGGCTGAAGGCGAACTCGTTGTCTACGGTTCGTGTGAAGAGGAATATCTTGCAGCTGCATGCAGGAAGTTCCAGGAACTCTACGGAATAAAGGTCACATACCAGAGACTTTCCACAGGTGAAGTCCAGGCCAAGATCGAGGAAGAGAACGGCAATCCGTCAGCTGACGTATTCTTCGGCGGCACGACAGACCCGTACAACATGCTCGCAAGCGAAGGCCTGCTCGAAGCTTATGAAGCAAAGAACGCTTCCCACATCACAAAGAGCGTCTACAAGGACAAGAACAACTACTGGTACGGCATCTACACGGGGATTCTCGGCTTCATGTACAACATCGACGAGCTGAACCGTCTCGGACTTGAACCGCCGAAGGATTTCACAGATCTCATCAAGGAAGAATACAAGGGCCTCATCTGGCTGAGCAACTACAACACAGCCGGAACAGCAAAGCTCTTCCTGAATACAATCATCCAGAAGTACGGACATGATGAGGCAATGAAGTACCTCGTCGCTCTCGACAAGAACATCGAAGTCTATACAAAGAGCGGCTCGGGCCCGTCAAAGAACGTCGGAACGGGTGAGTGTGCAATCGGTATCGGATTCCTCCATGACGGCATCTATCAGATCGTCGACAACGGCTATGCCAACATCGGTCTCGTCATCCCGTCAAGCGGAACGACATTCGAGGTCGGAGCTACAGCTATCTTCAAGGGCGCAAAGCACATGAACGCCGCCAAGCTCTGGATCGAATATGCTCTCTCCCCCGACTGCGTCAACCAGGCTAAGGACTTCGGTTCTTATCAGTTCCTCGTTCTGGACAACGCAGAACAGCCCGAAATCGCATATGAGTTCGGTCTCGACCCGTCCAACGTCATCGACTACGACTTCGACGATGCAACAGCAAACACGAAGCAGTACATCGAGGATGTCATGAACGCTCTCGCAGCCAGCGGTGCTGCAACAGGCGACACAACAAGATTCCAGGTCAAGTAAGAGAATACCTGACACGAAGAGAAGAGGGGTGACGGCATTCCGCCATCCCTCGCTTTTATAAACACAGGAGGAAAGATTATGGCCAGAAGCCAGGGCGCAGCGCTCGACAGGAAGAAACTGATGGCGGATCCCGTCATGGTCACCACCATTGTCGTGCTCATTGCTTTCCTTACATTATTCATTCTGTATCCGCTTGCGATTCTCCTTGTGGATTCAGTAGTCGGTGACGGAAGCTTCGGCTTCAGTGTTTTCAGACGCATCTTCAAAATGCCGACATTCACCAAGGCGATAACCAATACCCTCAAGGTAGGTTTCGTTGTCGGTATCTTCTCGACTCTCGTGGGCCTTCTCTTTGCCTACGTCGAAGTCTACCTCAGGATGAACAGGTTCGTCGGAGGACTCTTCAAGGTGGTCAGCATGCTGCCTGTCGTATCTCCGCCGTTCGTCTTATCCCTTTCCATGATAATGCTTTTCGGCAAGGCCGGAATAATAACGAGGTTCCTTCTCCACATATATGACAACTCCGTCTACGGGTTCTGGGGTATTGTGATAGTGCAGTCTCTCACATTCTTCCCCGTATGCTATATGATGCTGAGGGGACTGTTGAAGAATATAGACCCGTCCCTCGAGGAGGCTGCGCGCGACATGGGGGCGACCAGATTCAAGGTCTTCTCCTCCGTCACGCTCCCCCTGCTTCTTCCGGGACTGGGAAATGCGTTCCTCGTCACATTCATCGAGTCGATTGCGGACTTTGCAAACCCGATGATCATCGGAGGCTCGTACGACACGCTCGCAACGACCATCTATCTCCAGATCACCGGAGCCTACGACAAGGCGGGAGCGGCGGCTATGGCTGTCGTCCTGCTTGTGATTACACTGGGCATGTTCATGGTCCAGAAGTACGTACTCGAAAAGAAGACAGCGGCCACACTCACAGGCAAGGCATCGAGGGCGAGGATGCTCATCGAGGACAGGTCCGTCAAGGTTCCTCTCACCGTCTTCTGCTCCCTTATCGCACTCTTTGTAATCATCATGTACCTCTGTGTGCCGATCGGGGCTCTCTTCCCCACATGGGGATACAAGTTCTTCCCCTTCACCCTCAAGTGGTACAAACAGGTGTTCACGAAGTACAACGGTCTCAAGGCGTTCAAGGATTCGTTCATTCTTTCGCTTATTTCGGCCCCGGTGACGGCGCTTCTCTCGATGATAATCTCGTACCTTGTCGTCAAGAAGAAGTTCAAGTCCAAAGGCTTCATTGAAGCTGTGAGCATGCTGGCAATGGCTGTTCCGGGCACCGTTCTCGGTGTCGGATACATCAGGGGATTTGCAAGCGGTATCTTCCACACGGGATTTCTGCAGGGAATATACGGTTCGGCGCTCATCCTCGTGATTGTCTTCGTCGTGAGATCTCTGCCGACAGGAACAAGAAGCGGAATCTCGGCGCTGAGGCAGATCGACAAGTCGATCGAGGAATCGGCCTACGACATGGGAGCCGACTCCTTCAGAGTCTTCATGACTGTGACGCTTCCGCTTATAAAGGATTCCTTCCTCAGCGGACTTGTCACGGCATTTGTAAGGAGCATAACTGCAATATCTGCAATAATACTCCTCGTCACGCCGCAGTTCCTTCTCATCACAGTCCAGATCAACGAATTTGCAGAGAAGGGGTCGTACGGACTCGCGTGTGCGTTTGCAACCATCCTTATCATAATCACATACGGCTCGGTTCTCCTGATGAACATATTCATCAAATACTTCGGAACAAGCAGAAAGCTCAAGGAGGCTAAATAATGGAAGAAAAGATCAAGAAGGGTGTCAGACTCTCCCACATATCGAAAATCTACAAGGATCCGAAGACGGGAAAGGATTTCTATGCCGTCAAGGATACATCCCTCGAAATCGAGCCGGGTTCGTTCGTTACGCTGCTCGGGCCCTCGGGCTGCGGAAAGACGACGACGCTGAGAATGATTGCCGGCTTCGAAAGCCCCGACGAAGGGGAAATCTACCTCGGTGAGGAGCCCATCAACGCCCTCACCCCCAACAAACGTGATACTGCGATGGTCTTCCAGAGCTATGCTCTCCTTCCTCACTACAACATCTTCGACAACGTTGCATACGGACTCAAGATACGTAAGTTCAGCAGGGAAGAGATCAGGGAGAAGGTTCTGAAGATCCTGGATCTTGTCGAGCTCAGCGGCATGGAGGAGAGAATGACCAATCAGCTCTCCGGCGGCCAGCAGCAGAGAGTCGCACTTGCACGTGCCCTCGTCATCGAGCCGAGTGTCCTCCTCTTCGACGAGCCTCTCTCGAACCTTGACGCAAAGCTCAGGGTACAGATGAGAACGGAGATCAGAAGGATACAGCAGGAAGTCGGTATTACGGCAATCTACGTCACACATGACCAGAGCGAGGCCATGGCGATATCTGATAAGATCATCATCATGAACAAGGGTGTCGTTGCACAGATGGGTACACCCGAGGAAATCTACTATCATCCGGTGGACGAATTCGTCGCAGACTTCATAGGGGAGGCCAACTTCCTCCGCGGTGACTACAGAGGCGATGAAGGCACATACGGCGTACTCTCTTTCGAGGGCTTCAAGCTTCCGGTTCCGAAGAAGGATAACATGACCATCGGCGAAAACTATACGGCAGTTCTGCGCCCCGAAGCAGCAAAGCTTTCAGACGAGGGAACCATCAGGTGCCGTGTCATCGTATCATGCTTCATGGGCGCCTACCAGAACTACCACGTCATGGTCGGCAATACGCTTATAAAGCTCGAGGACCACAACCCGAAGAACAGGAAGGTCTATGCAGTCGGAGAGGAGTGCTATCTCAATATCGACGCAGAAGCTCTGCATGTCATCTGACAGCAGACAGCAGAAAGAGAAAGAAAGGGAGTGACAGTGCGTTGCTCCCTCTTCTTATTACGGTTGCAAAGTGGGGGATTTTACTGGTTGCAAAGTGGGGGATTTTATAATCATATTTTTGTATTATAATGAATTACAAAAAAGCATGAAAAACTCATGTCTGATCTGTTTTACTTCATTTGAAAAATATTAGAAAAGATCATTTGAATCCTTTGAAAAAGATAATAATAAGCTGTTTTTTTATTTTAAAATTATCATAATAACAAACAATTACATTTGAATAATGTCAAAAAAAATCTAAATATCCTTTTAAAAATGTCAGAAAAGAAGTAATATCTTCTTAGGAGAACATGAAATATGCTCACACGTGATATCCTAAATGAACTGATACTCTGGAAAAACAGGCCTCATCATCCGCTCATTATCAGTGGAATGCGGCAGACGGGCAAGACATTTATTGTAAAAAAGTTCGGCAAGGACTTTTATGAACACACGGTCTATATAGATTTCAGGGCTCAGAAGAGCATACACAGTGCCTTCAATGGAGACTTCGATGTAGACAGGATGGTGCTTTCAATTACCGCGGCAATGCCGTCCGCACACTTCGTGAAAGGAAAGACGCTTGTCATATTCGATGAAATCCAGGATTGCCCGAATGCACGTTCGTCTCTCAAATACTGGGACAGTGACACCAGATATGATGTCATAGCAACGGGTAGTTTTCTCTCGGTCAGAGGATTCAGAGCACCGTATGAAAGGGGAATTCCAGTAGGGTATGAGGAACACCTGTCGATGTATCCTCTTTCTTTCAGAGAGTTTCTGATCAATACGGGAATCGACAACAGTGTTCTCAGTTATGTCGAAAATGCGTTCGAGGAAGGAAAGAAGATTGAGGAGGGCGTGCATCAGAGTATGCGCTCTCTCTATCTGCAGTATCTGATAGTCGGAGGAATGCCGGAAGCGGTAGCTGCATTCTTTGAAACTCATGATATCAATCTCGTAAGACGTATACAGAAGCGGATATTGAAATCTCTTGGTGATGACTTCGGGCGTTACAGGGACAGGAACGGAGACGTTAAAGTGAATGAGTCGTTGAAACTCCGCAGCGAGGCATGTCTGAGGTCCCTGCCTTCCCAGCTTGCGAAAGAATACAAGAAGTTCCAGTACAGTCTCGTGGAAGCAAAAGGCAATTCCCCCGAGAAGGCACAAGGGCTTGATTATCTCGAGGATGTAGGACTTGTTGTAAGGGCATATAACACACGGGAGCTTTCATTTCCGCTCGAGGGGATGAAAATCGAGAATGAATTCAAGGTCTTTTCTGTCGATACGGGGCTTCTTGTGTCACTTTTGGGGGACGATGTCCCGTCTAAAATACTCTCGGGAGATCTCGGCTCATACAAAGGGGCAGTTGCTGAGAATATGGTGGCTTCGGCCTTCGTCGCAGCGCTTCGTCCTCTTTATTATTACCATGCCCCGAGCGGCTCTCCCGAACTGGATTTTGTGTTCGAGGATGGAGAAGATATTACCTTGGTCGAGTGCAAGTCTACAAATAACAGAGCGACGAGTATGAAGTTTGTCCTTGCGAATCCGAAGAGATTCGGCTCTCATAAAGCACTTAAAATCGCTGATGCAAATGTCGGCGGAGGTGATGGCTTCAGAACAATGCCGCTCTATTACCTCGGATTCCTCGGGAAGAAAGAGAAAAGCTTCATTATCGACAAGGTTGATGTGTCGAAGCTGAAAGTTGAGTCTTGATCATGAAGGCCGGACCACGGGCCGGGCCCCGTGGTATGCAGGCAAAGTGAGCAAGCCCTTATTCGATATTCTTACAATGACATTGGTTGATACCGCCTCTCATTCAGACTCCTCAGTTGAACCTGTTATTTCATTACTATTCCGCATCATCTACACAAGGGGTAACGGGCTGGGGTATCCTCTTCAGGACTCAGGCTCGTGCTTTCTTATCGAGTCGATTCTCTCTGCAAGTGTCGGGTGCGAGCAGCTTCTCACGACTGCCGGCACGAATAGTAAAGCTATTGTGCAAAACTACATTCAAAATCAGTGACATTCACCCACCACCATGCTCTGAAAAGCCGTCCTATGGAAGTGGCACTCTGTCTTACTTCGTAGAAAGAGAAAGATGGAGAGTGACAGAGGACTGCTCCCTCTTCTTATTACGGTTGCAAAGTGAGGGATTTTACGGGTTGTAAAGTGGGGGATTTTACGGGTTGTAAAGTGGGGGATTTTACTGGTTGTAAAGTTGGGGTTTTTCTTCTATATTATATGTAACATATATGGAGGTGAAGAGATGGAATACTACAACAGATACGTTGAAAAACAAATAGAATATGCTTTAAAAATAGCAGGCGGAGTATTGATTGCCGGCCCCAAATTTTGTGGAAAGACCACTACATGTAAAAGGTTTGCCGCTTCTCAATATTCTCTTGATACAAAAGAAAAAATCCATCTTGTACAGAGCAGTCCAATGTCAATCCTTAAAGGGAGGTACCCAAGGCTAATCGATGAATGGCAGAATGTACCGGATCTATGGAACTGTGCAAGAACTGAAATAGACTCCAGCGAGGAGAAGTTCGGACTTTTTATCTTTACCGGAAGTTCAACTCCTGTCGACAAAAACGATATATATCACTCGGGGGCAGGCAGGTTTGTAACGCTTAGAATGAATCCGATGAGTCTCTATGAGGCGGGAGAATCGACGGGAGAGATTTCACTCTCTACATTATTTGAGAAGTCAGAGGAACATATTTTCTGCATCAATGAGGACTATACTTTACAGGAAACGGCATTTTATATTTGTCGGGGGGGTTGGCCGTTATCGATATTGGGCGGCAGGGAAAGAGCATTAGGAATCACCTCGGCTTATTATTCGACACTTTTTGATTTCGAGAACAACAAGAATGAGAAGTTTAGAAACAAGAAGAAAGATATATTTCTCATGATTCTGAAAAGCTATGCACGTAACATTTCTACGGAAGCAAGGAGAAAAGTTATTCTTGACGACGTAAATACCCACGACGACAGGAATCTCGATGAAAACACATTTGAAGAGTATATGACAGCTCTCTGCGATCTCTTTATCATAAGGGATATAGAGGCATGGAACCCAAACTTCAGAAGTAAGACGGCTGTGATAACGTCCCCAACTAGACATTTTGTTGATACTTCGATTGCTGCCGGAGCCTTGAATATCTCACCTGATGATCTTATGAATGATCCGAAAACGTTCGGAATGTTCTTTGAAGATTTTGCTATTAACCAGTTGAGAGTCTACACAGAAGCATTGGGTGGAGAAATTCGTCATTATAGAGACAGCAAAGGACTGGAATGCGATGGTGTTATACACTTGAAGAACGGCAGGTATGCACTTGTAGAAATAAAGCTCGGGGGAGAATATCTGATTAAAGAAGGTATTTCGACTCTGTCCTCTCTGAGAAACAAAATTAAGTCGGATAAACTTCCTGAACCTTCGTTTGCGATGATTATTACAGCATGCGGCAATGCATATACTACCAAGGAAGGAATACACATAGTGCCGGTCAATATGCTGAAGGATTGAGGTGATAGCCTGCTTTTGATACCGCGTCTCTTTCAGACTCCTCAGTTGAACCTGTTATTTCATTACCATTACCCCTCATCTACACAAGGGGCAACGGGCCAGGGTATCCTCTTCAGGACTCAGGCTCGTGCTTTCTTATCGAGTCGATTCTCTCTGCAAGTGTCGGGTGCGAGCAGCTTGTCAGGACAATCCAGGGATGGGGATTGACGTCGGAAAGGGATTCCTTCACAAGACGCTTGAGGGCGCTGATGAGTGCCTCTGTGTAGCCTTCCTCCGCAGCGAAAGCATCGGCTTCGTACTCGTGCTTTCTGCTTATCGTACTGGTGAGTGTTTCAACCGGGATGAATAGAGGCCATATGAGTGCTGAAAGGAGTACCGTCAGGGCGAAGAAGTAGTTCGGCTCTTCAAAGCCGAAGGCTGTGAAAAGCGGTGTCAGACTCAGAATGGCACCGACGGCTGCCACAATCAGGACCGCTGCGGCGAAAGAGAATGGAAGTGATTTAAGGACATGCCTGTACTTTGCATGGGCAAATTCGTGTGCAAATACCGCGACGATCTCGTCTGTCGTGAAGTTATTAATGAGGTTATCGTCGATACTTATAGTCTTCTTCTTCATTCCGGAACAGAAGGCGTTTGCCTTTGTCGTACGGCGCGAGGCATCGCGGACGACGATTCGTTTCACGCTTACGTTGTATTTCGTGCAGAGGGCAGTGAGCTTTGTCCTGAGTTCTCCCTCCTCAAGAGGAGTGAATTTGTTGAAGAGCCTCATGAGGGGCATGATGAGTGCATTTGCGGCAATCCCCAGCACGATAACTGCCGCACTCATCCACAGAAGTGCCAGAACTGTGAAACGGGAGAACAGGAATACCATAAGGGAGACGATGAGTGTGTAGAAAAGGACGGCGAGTATGCATGCCTTGACCTTGTCAAAAAAGAAGGTCTTCTTCGTCATCTTGTTCATCCCGTACTTCTCCTCGATTCTGAATATCTCGTAATAGGAGAAGGGAAGTTCGATGATCTGGGTTATGACGACAAAGACGGTAATCATGAGAAAGTACCTCAGATATATGTTCATTCCGCCGAATGCATTGAAGACTGCGGCATGTAGATTTGTCACGAGGAAGAGAAGAGATACGACGAGAGAGACGACGGATGAGAGGAAATCGATTTTCACGTTCTCCTTCCGGTATGCAGAGAAGAGCGAGTATCTTCCGCTGTCATAGACGTCGCTCACAGCCTCTGGCAGCGGGCGCTCTGCGGCTTTATTTCTGAGGTGGATGAGAAGAAGCGAGTAAAGCTCTTCGAGAATGAACATTGCTATGACGACTCTTTTAAGCATTGTCTTTTTCCTCCTTTATGCTGACGGCTGTATGAGACGGTGCGAATAGCAGCGTGAAGAGAAGAAGTATGTAGTTGCTGTCGATGAGGGCCGATGAGAGGAACATCAGGGACGGCAGAAGCGAAAGAAGCAGCGACCGTGTGAGGGAGGGCTTCTTCCAGAGAATAAGCCAGACGAGAAGATATAAAAAGAGGAAGACGGACGGGATGAGGTACGAGAGAAGGCCGTCGTGTCTTGTAGTCTCAAACTTTACTGCAAAGAAGACCATCACGCCCCAGCGTCCTGTCTTTTCCAAGACGAGGAGTGTCCTGTTGATCTCCTTTTTCTCCACCTTGCCGCCGTTCTTCTTTTCCTTTTCAGCCTGATAGAAGACAGAAGGTGCGAGAAGAATAAAGAGCAGGGCCATGTTGACTGGATAGAAATTGAACATAATCAGACTATACAGCAAAGAGAGGTTTTCATTAATAGAAAGGTCCCGCAACTTTCCGCGGGACCCGTAAAGAGTGTTACAATCAGGCTT
>CAVFZO010000031.1:0-20846 GCA_963626925.1 Clostridium sp. AM49-4BH | reverse complement strand
TTCTTTTTCCCCTCGGCTGTTACTTTTAACCCTTTTTCGTATATTCTGGGGGTCAACAACGTATTTTACAGTTCCTTAAGGTGTGAAGACTGCTTTTCTCAATATTTTTTATCCTTGTCTGATAGCCCGGGACGTCCTTCTTGATGGCGTCCAGTACATCGGCATCTATTTTGAAGCATATCGTCTTTTTACCGGGATAAAGACCAAAAATGTGTGATTTTCTGTCTTTATCCTGCTTTATCGGTAGAATTGCTTGTTGACCATGTATAGTCATAAGAATACGGATTTCTTACAATGCATCAGAGGATGTATGTATAGAGCTCATTACACTCCTGGCAATTGAGCTGAAATATTCCTTATACCCAGAAGGCTGGATCCAATCCCGACAGCTTCCCTTGTTGTTCTCTTATAGACTTCTTTTCCACCTTTCATACTTTTTATACGTCCGCTTTCTTAAGGTTTTCAATTCCTTTTCCCGGATTGCATCAATATAACCTGATAGAAGAGTGATACTCCGTCGTTTCTGCAGCAGGGGATGAGCCTTACTAGGGAGGAATTTTCAGCTGTTCTGCAGGAAGCGTGAGAGGAAGTCCTTTGTCCTCGGACTCTTCGGGGAGTTGAAGATTTCCTCCGGGCTTCCGTCCTCCTCGATCCTGCCGTCGGCCATGAAGAGAACGCGGTTCGACACATCGCGCGCAAACGACATCTCGTGTGTGACGACGAGCATTGTCATTCCGCTCTTTGCAAGCTTCTTCATTACGTCCAGTACTTCTCCGACCATCTCGGGATCAAGTGCCGATGTAGGCTCGTCGAAGAGGAGAATCTCCGGGCTCATTGCCAGCGCCCTTGCTATTGCCACCCTCTGCTTCTGGCCGCCCGAGAGCTGCCTCGGCTTTGCGTTGATGTATTCGTCCATCCCGACCTTCGAGAGGTATTCGTGAGCAATGCGTTCTGCTTCTTCCTTGCTTCTCCTGAGGACCTTGACCTGTCCGATCACGCAGTTCTGGAGGACGTTGTAGTTGTTGAAGAGATTGAACGACTGGAATACCATTCCGACCTTTGTCCGGTATGCATCCTCGTTGATTTCACCCCTGAGGACGTTCTTTCCCTCATATATTATGCTGCCGCCCGTTGCATCCTCGAGCATGTTGATACACCTCAGGAGTGTGGACTTGCCGCTTCCGGAGGAGCCTATGATGCTGATCACGTCTCCCTTCTCCACGGAGAAGTCTATGTCCTTCAATACCTCGTTGGATCCGAATGTCTTTACAAGATGCTCTATTTTCAGAAGTGTTTCCATCAATGAGTTCCTCCGGTCTTGGAATTGTAGGATGTGAGGCCGCTTGTGAATGCGAGGGTGTCGGTCGTTGCGAGATCGAAGTTCGCAGGTCCGTCCATCCTGCTCTCGGCCCATCTGAGAATGCGTGAGCATGCGAATGTCAGGATGAAGTAGATGATCATCGTGACTGTCGCCGCTTCGAAGTATGTATAAAGTGCTCCCGATATGCTCTTGAAGGTGAAGAAGAGTTCCACCGTTCCGATTATGGAGAGTACACAGGTATCCTTGATGTTGATTATGAGGTTGTTGCCTATCTGGGGCATTACGTTCCTCAGCGCCTGGGGAAGCACTACGAGCGTCATTGTCTGGAAGTGGCTCATGCCGATGGCCCTTGCGCCCTCCTTCTGACCGTTATCGACGGAGAGGATGCCGCCCCTTACCGTTTCAGCCATGTAGGCACCGGTGTTGACAGATACGATTATGATTGCCGCACTCCACATTCCGAGGTTTATGTGGAAGAGCTGTGCTGTTCCGTAATAGATGAATGCCGCCTGGAGCATCATCGGGGTTCCGCGGAAGATCTCGACGTAGGCCGTGAGAATCCATTTGACTATCTTGAGGAGGATTCTGGGAAGTTTACCCGACGTCTTCTTCGGCTCAGTCGTCTGTACTAGTCCTACTGCAAAGCCTATGACGCACCCGAGGAGCGTGCAGACTATGGCGATGACCATAGTCGTTAACGCTCCTTCAAGAAGTGACAGGCTGTATCTCTGGAGGATGTAGATCATCCTCTGGAAGAAATTCATCTGTGAAATCGTCATTTCGTCTCCTTAGAGGGAAAGCGGCTGGACGGAGATGGCTTCGTCCATCATGGAGTTGTAATCGTCGACTGTGAGAGTCGCGAGCGCTTCGTTGATTTTCGCCGTCAGCTCCGGATTCGATTTCGATACCGAGATACCGATGTTGATCTCCTCCTCGCTGACTGAGAAGTCATCGCCGGATGCGGAGAAATCGAGAAGTGTGAACTGCGGGTACGCAACGAGGGCGGCCTGTGCTGTCGGCATATCTGTACAGATGAGGTCGACTCTGCCGGATGCGAGGGCGACGAGCATTGCAGGGGCACTTTCCTGGGCTGCGAGGATGTTCGCATTCTTTATCTGGGGAAGACAGAGGTCATACCATACCGTGTTCTGCTGGCTTGTGCATGTAGCACCTTCGAGGTCGCTCACTCCCTTTGCTGACGCATATCTGCTGTCGGAGTTTACGAGACATACGATGGATGCATAATAATAGGGTGATGTGAAATCGACCATCTGGAGTCTGTCGGATGTGATGGACTGACCTGCAATTACGCAGTCAACTGTCCCTGACTGTACTGCAGGAACAAGAGAATCCCAGTCGAGCTTGACGATCTCGAGGTCCATCCCGAGATACTCTGCGATATATTTAGCCATCATGACGTCGTAGCCGTAAGCGTAGTCCTTGCTTCCGGAAATCTTAACGGCGCCGTTGGCGTCTGTCGTCTGTGTCCAGTTGTACGGTGCATAGCCGCACTCCATTGCGACACGGAGCGTGTTCGAAGAGGCAGACTGTGTCTCTGTGCTGCCGCCTGCGAAGAGGAGGGCTGCGAGTAATAAAGCGAGCGAAAGGGTAATAAGTTTTTTCATGTTCGGCTCCCGATAATAAAAGTTTCAAGTAGGTTGGCAGTAATATAGCGGGCTGTTAAAAAATAGTCAATATGTTATTTTTAATTATTAGATGTTATTTCTATAACACATTAAGGGAAAGACAGGCCGTTAAAAGAGGCCCGTTCTTCTCCGGGCCTCTGCAGAGCTTCCTGCTCTCTTATTTCTGGACGAAATGGATGCCGAAGCCTCCGATCTCCTCGTTGATGTAGAAGAACTTGACTTTGCCCTTTGCATCATATGTGAAGCTGGACTCGTTGATTGTGTATCCGAGCTTCTTTACATATGCCATCGTGCGTGCGATGTTGTTGACCTTGTATCCGATATGGCCGTGTGTGCCGGGACCGTTGAGGTTCATGATTTCGATCGAGTCGTTCATGAAGTAGCCCTTGCTTGTCTCCCTGACTGCCATGCCGAAAGCGGAGAACTTCTTTGTCATATCCTCGCCGTCTTCCTTACCAGAAGCATTGACGCCGAAGTGCGCAAGTTCGAAGCCCTGCATCTTTGTGACTGCATCGCGGCAGAGTGCCTCGATTTCATCCCACTTGTCGTTGTTGATGAGGTCTGCCTTGACCATCCATGAGCCGCCGACAGCGAGAACGTTTCCCGCCATTGCATAGTCAGCGAGGTTGCCCGGATTGATACCGCCTGTCGTCATGAACTTGACGCCGGGGAACGGGCCTCCGAGGTCCTTGAGCATCTTGACGCCGCCGGAGGATTCAGCGGGGAAGAACTTCAGAACCTTGAGCCCCAGGTTGACGCCCTTCTGGACTTCGCTTGCAGTACATACGCCCGGGGTCACGGGGACGTTGTTCTTCTGGCACCATCTGACTGTGTCTTCGTCGAGACCGGGGGAGACAATGAAGGAAGCACCTGCCTTCACGGCTCTCTCCGCTGTTTCGGGATTGAGGACTGTGCCTGCACCTATGACCATTTCCGGATAGGCCTTGACCATCCTTCTGATAGCCTCTTCTGCTGCGTCTGTCCTGAATGTTACTTCAGCACAGTTGATACCGCCGCGGCACATAGCTCCTGCGAGAGCCTCGGCCTTTGCGGCATCATCGATCTTCACGACTGGAACGATTCCGAGAGTATGGAAAAATTCAAATAATTCAGATTCCTTCATTTTTGCCTCCAATTGCCTTGATTATAACACAGCAAAACCGACTAAATAACGGAAGATTCAGACATATTGTTGACTCTTAGAAACCCGCTCAAGAAAATGATGAAAAAAAGAAAAAGGAGACAAGCTATGTCAGATAAGAAATATGTAACATTCGGCGAAATCATGCTCCGTCTCAGGAGCCCTGAGCATGAGAGATTATTCCAGAGCCCGGCTCTGGAGGCAACATTCGGCGGCGGAGAAGCCAACGTTGCAGTTTCTCTTTCAATATTCGGAGGAGATGCAAAGTTCGTCACGGCACTTCCCGACAACGCTGTGGGTGAGGCATGTAAGCGCGAAGTCATGAAGTACGGCGTCGACACATCTGCCGTCAACATGGTCAAGGATGCAAGACTGGGTATCTACTACCTCGAAACCGGTGCTGTCCAGAGACCTTCCCTTGTAGTATATGACAGAGCAGGCTCTGCTATCGCAAACTCCAAGCCTTCCGATTTCAACTGGAGTGAAATCATGAAGGGTGCTTCATGGTTCCATACAACAGGTATCACACCGGCAGTAAGCAAGGAAGCGGCAGACTGCGCTCTCGAAGCCATGAAGGCAGCAAAGAAGGCCGGCGCTACAGTCTCCATCGACCTCAACTACAGAAAGAAGCTCTGGAAGTACGGCAAGACTGCTCCGGAAGTTATGTGCGAACTCGTAAAGTACGCTGATGTCGTCATCGCCAACGAAGAGGACATCCAGAAGTGCCTCGGAATCGAAGCCGAGAGCGATGTCACATCCGGCAAGCTCGACACAGACGTCTACAAGGAGCTTGCAGCAAAGGTCAAGGCTCAGTACCCGAACGTACAGTATGTAGCCATCACACTCAGAGAAAGCAGAAGTGCAGACTGCAACGGATGGAGCGCAGCTCTCTCCGGAAAGAACGGCTTCTATCTCTCACGCCACTATGAGATTACAGACATCATCGACAGAGTCGGCGGCGGTGACAGCTTCGCAGCAGGCATCATCTGGGCTCTCAGCCACTACAGCGACGAGCAGTACTGCATCAACTTCGCAGTTGCGGCTTCCTGCCTCAAGCACACTATCAACGGCGACTTCAACCTCTCCAGGCTCAGCGAAGTCGAAGCTCTCTGCAAGGGCGACGGCTCGGGAAGAGTCCAGAGATAATCATCCTCTTAAAAGGAAAGTGGGGTAGTGCAGACTACCTCATTTTTGTTTAAAATACACGTACTATGAACAAACTTATTCTTCTCGGTGATTCAACCTGTGCAATAAAGGAACGCAATGCACGCCCGGAGACGGGGTGGGGTGAGGTCTTCTATCAATATGTATCTCCGGAATGGACGGTCCTCAACTTTGCAAAGAACGGCCGCTCGACGGCGTCATGCCTTTCCGAAGGCATCTTCAGCCGTGCCCTCATCACGGCCTCGGAGGGAGATGCTGCCATTATAGAATTCGGCCACAACGACCAGAAGAAGGACGAGAGGGGCACCGAGCCCTTCTCCCGCTATGCCGCAAACCTCATATACATGGCAACGGAATTCAGAAAGAAGGGCGTCGACGTCTACTTCGTCACCTCCGTTCCGAGGAGGAAGTTCGGAGGCGGAAGGCCCCTCGATTCCCATAAGGATTACATTGCAGCCATGAAGTGGGCGGGCCACCAGATTTCCGTTCCCGTCATCGATATCACGATACCGCTCATGATGGACCTTGCCGTACTCGGTGACGGGGAGAGTAAGAAATACTACATGAACTTCGGCTCCGGATTATATGAGAACTATCCTGAGGGAAAGGACGACAACACGCACCTCAGGCCGGAGGGAGCCCTCTGGGTTGCCGGGGAGATTGCGTCGCATCTCAGGGCGCTCGGCTGCTCCTTCATGCGCCGGTAGAGAAAGGCTAAACTTCCTCTCCGAAGAACTTTACCAGTTTCTCGATATCATCTGTTCCGACCTTCTCGATTTCGGCAAGCCTCAGCGGAGTCCAGCCTCTGTTTATGTAGAGATTGGCGTTGTTGATGAACGAAGAAACAAGCTTCTGCAATTCTTTTCTGACCTTGTCGGTTATCTCGACACCCGCATTTTCGAGGTCGGCTGTAATCATTGAGATTGTCCTCTCGGAAGAAGGCTCCGGGCTTGTGAATGTGAAGGACCGGATATTCCTCATGAGTGCTGTTGAGAAGGGAACCTCCACGTAAGAGACTGCCTCCCTTATCTCTTTGTCTCTCTCTGCCGACCCCTTTCCGAGAAGTGACTGCAAATGCTCGATATAACGGCTGTGTGAACTGTCGTGGTAGACAAACTCGGATAGTTTCTTTCCCTGATGAGGGGAGGGAGAGCTGACCTTTTCCCCTCCTGACATGTTGTAGACAAAAGGCGACGACGCAGTGAGGTTCTCGATATATTCTCTGAGCTCATCCTCCTCTTCGGTTACAATCTCACCTTTGACATCTGTCAGGTTTCCCGGAACGTAGAAAGGCTTACCCGACTGTGCCTGGAAGACTCTGTAGAACGGCGTGTATCTATCATAAGCCCTCAGTCTGTTGTTGACCAGAAGTCTCTTCATGTCAGTGCGTCTTTCGGCACTGAAGAGTTCGTCGGCTTCATATACAAAATAGTCATGCTTCTCCCGTCTGACGATTGAAGAGAATGCGACGAGCTCCTTCTTCTTTATTCTGATGGTGTCGGGATTCCTGTACGTGAGTGTCTCATAAACTGCCCAGAGGTCTTTGAGGAGTATGGCGCCGTAGAGATTTGACGCCCCCTCGAAGAGAGAATGAAGATATTCTATCTTTTCATCAGAGAGCCCTGCCTCTCTGTACATCTTCTGAAGTGCTTTTTCTCCAAGCGGTTTCGGTATTGTCATGTTGTCCCCCATTGAATCTGGGCAGAGAGGATACTCTTTCTTCTCCAGGTCTCTATGGTGGCATGGAATACCTTGCTCCGTAAAGGCATTTCAATTGAGGAGAGCACCTTCTCTGCATGTGGCGCGACCTTTTTCTCAATTTGCTGCCTCTCACTGCGACATTCTTCGGATAAGGAGGCATGCCGTTTATAGAGTTGTATCTGATTGTGGTCCCGCTCCCTTGTTGAGCGCAGTTACATCCATACGGTAGATTGTGCCTTCCGGAATGACACTCTGGTGCATGAATGGGGCCATATACCAGGGGAGATAAAGGATGCCGTCCTCTTCGAAAACGTTGGAGAGAGAGAAAACATATGATTTGTTTTCCTTCCAGTTGTCGACCCTTCTCACATTGTCGAGGGCGGTATGTTTCATGTAAGATGCACCGCTTTTGATTTCGACAAACGAGACGCCGCTCCCGCTCTGGAGAACAAAATCCAGTTTTCCGTATTTCTTCGAATCGAAGTAGTGCAGGGAATAACCGCCTGCTGTGAAGATCTGGGCCATCATGTTTTCGAGGATGCTTCCCGTGTTTATCTCAAGGTTTCCGTTGAGGATCTCAAATTGGATGTTGTCCATCGAAAGAGCGCACAGCAGCCCCGTGTCGGCAAGGAAAAGCTTCAGAAGGTTTCTCTTCTCGTTGAGTTTCAATGCACCCGAAGGCTCCGTAACGTTATATGAAGGGAGTGCAACGCCCGCATCGATGAGCCAGTTGAAGCTGTCCTCATACCGTTCCATGCGCGCCGTTTCATTAAGGGAAGTCAGTCTGAATCTTCTGTTCCTGCTGTTGAGCTCATTCGGGATGGAATCGAAGATTGCACGTATCTTATGCCTGTCCTTCAAGTCGGCATATTTGGCTATGTCCTCTTTATAGAGGTCGAGTATTGTATTCTGGACTCTGATTACGGGCCCGATATCATTCGAATCGACGTATTCCTGGACTGCAGCCGGCATGCCGCCGACTATGATGTAGAGATAGAAGAGCTTCAGCATATTCTCATGAACGAAGGCATTCAGAGGCTTTCTTTCCTCATATGCCTTTCTCACCAGTTCTATCGTAGATTTCTGTACTCCGACGGCTGTGAGGAACTCCTCCCAGTCCATGGGGTACATCTTGTAGTTTTCCTCGAAACCGACAGGAAGTGAACGCACCAGCCTGTTCTTTATTCCCAGGAGAGATCCAGTTTCAACATAGTCGAAGCGCCCGTCCTCGACGAGCATCTTAACTGCAGTACGTGCATCCGGACACTCCCCGATTTCATCAAGGAGAATCAGTGTCTTTTCCGGTACAAGTTCCTTTTTAGTATATGACGTTATGCCTTCGATGATGCTCTTTACATCCCCGCCGCCTTCGAAGATTTTCTTTGTCTCCGGTTCTGTGAGGAAATTGAGTTCGGCATAGCAGCTGTATTCATTCTTCGCAAATTCTCTTACAACGGTCGTCTTTCCGCACTGCCTCACGCCCTCGATAAAAAGAGCTTTTTCCTCTTTTCTTTCTTCCATTTTGTGAGTTTGTCGTAGGCTTTTCTATAGAGCATAACCGTCCTTCTTTATTTGAGATATGACTGTATTTTATAATATCTGCGACATTTTTCCGTGTTTTTAAAGGATGAGTGCGACATTTTTCGCGGTTTTTAAGCCTTTACTGCGACATTTTTCCAAAAAGAGGGGGCTCCCCGTTTCCGGAGAGCCCTGAGGGGAGAATGCTGTTTCTTATTCCTCGATCGATACGTCGACGAACTTGAACTGTGTAACGTCGAAGAGTCCGCAGTCCGTAATCTTGTATGCCGGGATGACGGGGAGTGCCATGAAGCAGAGTGTCATGAACGGATCGATTTCGGGGTTCATGCCCTCCATTTTATTCGCTGCTGCGTCATGAAGCTCGTCGAGGCACTTTACGACTTCGTCAACGGGGAGGTCCGTCATGAGGCCGCCGATTTCGAGAGGGTGGGATGCAAGTTCCTTTCCGTCCTTGAAGACCGTAATACCGCCGCCCATCCTGACGAGGTTCTGCACTGCAAGGAGCATATCATCATCATTGTCGCCGACGCAGATGATGTTGTGCGAGTCGTGTGCGATGGTGTCCGCAATGGCTCCGTGCTTTATGCCGTATCCTCTGATGAGTGCAGATGCATGGTAACCCGTGCCGTTATGGCGTTCGATTACCGTAACCTTCAATATATCCTCTGCCGGGTCGTGCACCCATTCGCCGTTTTCGTCTCTCTTGACCACAGCCTCTCCCTTTCCTGTGACGACGCCGCCGGGGAGAATGTCGATGACTCTGACTCTGTCGGATTTGAGCGGGAGGGAGAATGTCTTCTTCGAGAGGTCCTTGACCCTTACGGATGCCTGCACGCCGAACGGCTCGATATGGGGGCTCTTCTTTAGGATGGCGCCGTTCTCGGCAACCTTCTCACCCTTGACGAAGACCTGTGTCGGCTTTATCTCGGAGAGAGTTTCGGTAAGGAAGAAGTCGGCCCTGCGTCCCGGGACAATTGCTCCTCTGTCATCGAGGTGATAGCACTCGGATGCGTTGAGGGAAGCACATGCGATGGCCTTTAACGGATCCATGCCGTGTGAGATAGCAAGGTTCACGCCGTAGTTTATATGGCCTTCTCTTGTAATTGACTGGGGCTGTCTGTCGTCTGTGCAGAAGAGGCATCTTCTGTAATTGCCGTCCGTGACACCGGGAAGCAGCTGCAGTACGTTGCGGCATACTGTTCCCTGCCTCAGGAGGATGTACATACCCTTTCTGATCTTCTCCTGAAGCTCTTCGGGGGTTTCGCATTCGTGGTCGGTACGGATTCCTGCAGAGAGGTAGGCATCGAGTCCCTGGCCCTGTATCGACGGAATATGGCCGTCGATGATCTTCTTGCGCGAGTAGCATGTCTCGAGCTTGTCGAGTATTGTTTCGTCGGCGTTTACGACTCCGACGTAGTTCATCATCTCGCCCAGACCCAGAATCTTCTCGTTGTCGATGAGCTTCTCGATTTCGGGGGCGTTGAGGATGCATCCCGAGTGTTCGAAGAATGTGCACGGGACGCATGAAGGGAACATGTAGAAGATGTCGAGTACGGCATCCTTTGCGCTCTTGAGCATGTATTCGAAGGCCTTCAGTCCTCCGACATTGCATATCTCGTGAGGGTCTGCGACGACAGTAGTCGTACCGCAGGGCAGTATTGCGTTCGAGAATTCGCTCGGGGAGAGATGCGAGCTCTCTATATGACAGTGCGAGTCGATGAATCCCGGGACGAGGTACTGTCCGAGGGCGTCTATTTCCTTCTTTGCCTTTCGCTCTCCGTCGAATCCGACGATATAACCGTCTCTGACCCAGACGTCTGCCTTGTAGACGGTACTACCACATACATCAACGACCTGTGCGTTTCTGATCACAAGGTCACAGCACTCTCTACCCATAGATGAGTTTATGAGATTACGAGCAGTCAGCTTATCCATAAATTGAAAACTCCTTTTGTGTATATTCATGATAAATCAGTTTTCGGGAAAAGCTAGTAAAAATGTTGCTTTTTGTTGCAATAATCCACATTTCCTCGATTATTGTCGGAATTAGGGCAAAGAAAAACCGCAGGCGTGAACCTGCGGCGGATAAGAGATGATCCCTTTAGATTGTGTTGACAACGATCTTTGCAACGAAGAGTGCGAAGAGGATCCATGTCGGAACGTTGATGTCCTTGATCTTTCCTGCGAGAGCCTTGATGACTACGTAGAAGATGATACCGAACATGATACCGTTCGAGATGGAGTATGTGACAACCATCATGAGGATACACATGAATGACGGAATGCCTTCTGTCATGTCGTCGAAGTCGATTTCCTTGACAGGTGTGATCATCATGACACCGACGATGATGAGAGCCGGAGCTGTTGCTGCGCTCGGGATGGATCCGAAGAGCGGCTCGAGGAAGAGCGAGAGAAGGAAGAGGACGCCGACTGTGACAGCCGTGAGACCTGTTCTTCCGCCTGCTGCGACGCCGGATGCACTTTCGACGAATGTTGTGATTGTCGATGTACCGAAGATAGCGCCTGCTGTTGTTCCGATAGCGTCTGCGAGGAGAGCTTCCTTACAGTTCGGGATTGTGCCGTCAGAGTTCATGATATTGGACTTGCCTGCACATCCGATGAGTGTTCCGACTGTATCGAACATGTCGACAAAGAGGAATGTGAACATGACGATGATGAAGTCGAAGATTGTCTTTCCGCTTGTGAAGATTGTTCCGAAATCAAAGTTGAAGAAGTACGGAGCTGTCGGGAAATAAGAGCCGCCTGCGTACTTTGTGACGCCGAACGGAATACCGATGACTGTCGTGATCACGATACCGAGAAGGAGGGCACCCTTGGTTCCTCTTGCAACGAGAGCTCCTGTGATGAAGAGGCCGATGACTGTGAGGATACAAGCCGGGGATGTGATCCATGCCGGGTTGAGTGCACATACTGTGCTTGCGTCGGAGATGACGATTCCCGCATTCTGGAGACCGATGAAAGCGATGAAGAGACCGATAGCCGCTCCGATTGCCTTCTTGAGGTTGTCGGGGATGGAGTTGACGATGGCTTCTCTGAGGTTGCAGAGTGTGAGAAGGATGAAGATGATACCTTCTACGAAGACTGCCGTGAGAGCGAACTGCCAGTTGTAGCCCATGCCGAGACATACCGTGTAAGCGAAGAATGCGTTAATACCCATACCTGCACTGAGTGCGAACGGAAGTTTAGCGACAAAGCCCATTACGAGACATGCGATAGCAGACGAGATGGCCGTAGCAGAGAAGACCTTAGAGAATTCCATGCCGCATGCCGACAGGATACCGGGGTTGACTGCGAGGATGTAAATCATCGTCATGAAAGTCGTGACACCTGCCAAGATTTCAGTCTTTACAGATGAACCCCTTTCCTTAATTCCAAAGAATTTTTCCATACATTATTCTCCTTTTTAATGTTTAGAACGAAATCTACGACTATATTACCCCCATAATTTTCAGTTGAAAAGAAAAAAATGCAACAAAGTGCAACTTTTCGTCAAACGAAGTACCTGCTCATTCCTTTCTCCTGCCGCCGTCCGCTGCGCTGATGCAGGAATTACAGAACAAAACGGGGAATAAGAAAGGAACCCGTGCCGTCACAGGTCCCCTGACTGCTTTGTTCTGCGTCTCAGCCTTCGAAGTATCTCTGAGCATTGCCGAAAGAGATGTCGGCGACGATCTTTCCGTTCATCTCCTCGTCATCCGGTACTTCGCCGTTCTCGACCCAGCCACCGATGAGGTTGCACATTATCCTTCTGAAATACTCGTGGCGCGAGTAGGAGAGGAAGGAACGGGAGTCCGTGAGCATGCCGATGAATGCCGGAAGGGATCCCAGGTTCGCAAGAGTCTTCATCTGATCCTCCATGCCGTCCTTGTGATCACAGAACCACCAGCCCGAGCCGAGCTGGATCTTGCCCTTGACTCCGTCACCCTGGTAGCAGCCCATGAGAGTTGCGAGAGGGTAGTAATCCTTGGGGTTGAGGGAGTATAGGATTGTCTTCGGAACATCACCCGTCTCGGAGAGGTTTCCGAGGAATGCGGAGACTCCGTAAGAGAGTGTCTCGTCGTAGGATGCATCGAAGCCCGTGTCGGGTCCGAGAAGCTGATAGAGCTTCCTGTTGTTGTCTCTGATTGAAGCGAAGTGGAGCTGCATTGCAACGTTTTTCGCTCTGTAGAGCTTTGCAAGCTTTGTCAGAACGTATGTCTTGTATGCGTCAATCTCTTCTGCCGAAGGTTCCTTTCCCTCGAGCTTTGCCTTGAATACGGCATCAACCTTCTTTTCGTCCCAGAATGTGTGCGGGCATGTCATGAGGGCGTGGTCGGATGCCCTGCATCCCATCTCGACGAAGAAGTCGAGTCTTCTCGAGAGTGCCTCGACGACTTCACCTGCGCTCTTTATCTCGAGCCCTGCGCTCTTTCCGAGCTTTTCAATGTATTCCCTGTAGTCGGGTTTGTCGATGTTGAGTGCCTTGTCGGGGCGGTATGACGGGATGACCTTCGCCGGGCAGAGGCCGTCCTTTCTGATCTTGATGTGCCATTCGAGAGAGTCAGCCGGGTCGTCCGTAGTTCCGACAGCATAGACCTTGAACTTCTTCATGATTCCCCAGACTGTAAGTTCCGGGTCTGTTCTCAGCTTCTCGTTTGCTTCGTCGTAGATCTTCTTCGCATTCTTTCTGTTGAGGACGTCATAGATACCGAAGTATCTCTGGAGTTCGAGGTGTGTCCAGTGATAGAGGGGGTTGCCGATGAGGTTTTCCATCGTCTCGGCCCATGCATAGAACTTCTCCCACGGATCTGCATCCTTACCTGTGATGAGCTCTTCGGGAAAACCGCAGGTTCTCATCTGTCTCCACTTGTAGTGGTCGCCGCCGAGCCATGCGTCGGTGATGGTCGTGAAGCGTGCATTCTCGGCAATCTGCTGCGGAATGAGATGACAGTGATAGTCGAAGATAGGCTGGTTTTCAGCATATCTGTGGAACAGCGTCTTTGCTGTTTCAGTATCAAGGAGGAAATCCTTATCCATGAATTCTTTCATTTATGAGCTCCTTTATTAGCATGTCTGCTACTTAATATATAATATAAGGCGGGGAAAAACAGTAAAGATTGAATTTTGTTCAATTCAGTCTCTTTTTCCCTTTCTTAACCGGCACATGTCGACGTGATGGGTAATTCATACTACGTTTTTGACATGAAAGCAGTCAAAAATAGACAATTCTTTTTACAAAAATTTGGATAAAACCGTTATGATTAGATAATCAGGGAGTGACAATGGCTAAAAGGACAGGATATCTCGGCGCTAATCTGCATCAGGGAACAGGACTGAGACTATGGGAGACCATCAACGAGGAATCCCGGCTCTACAACGACCATACCGTCTTCATTCTTCCCGGAGGAAGACTCGACTACAGGAAGGACGGTGAATACCTCCGCAATGCCATCTTCCGCTACGCAACGTCGGAGAACCTCGACGGCGCAGTGGTGTGGGGGAGCACGCTTGCCGGAGCCGTCACATGGGGCGATGTCGCCGCTTGGACGAAAGAGCTCAGTGAGAAGATCCCCGTCGTGTCACTCGGCATTGACGTTCCCGGAGTGCCGTCCATAAGCTACGATGCATATACCGGTGTCTACCGCATGCTCGAGCATTTCATCACAGTCCACGGATATAAGAGGATAGTATTTTTACGCGGTCCCGAGAATCATGATTCGGCATCATCGCGCTTCGATGCATACCGCGACTGTCTGAGAGACCATCATATAGAGTACGATCCGCTTCTTGTTTCGTCCACTTACTCATGGGGTGAGGGGACTGAGGCTATCCGTGAGATAACGGAGACCAACCGCCGTCTCCCGAAGAGGGACTGGGATGCCGTATTCGCTTCCTCTGACATGATGGCGTACAAGGCCTCGCGTTACCTTGAAGAGCACGGCTATCATATTCCCGACGACATTGCGATAGCGGGTTTCAACGATTCTCCAGAGGCCTTCCTCCCGTCGACAGAGCTTACGACTGTCCGCCTTCCCGTGAAGGACATGGTGGAGCAGAGCTTCCGCACCATCCGGGAGATGGAGTCGAGGCCGGACGAGATCTACTCCTCGCTCTCCCTTCCGACTGTCAGCGTCTACAGACGCAGCTGCGGCTGTGCGGAGTCCTACGGCAGCGAGGAGATGGCCGGGGAGATCAGGTCGTTCGAGGAATACGAGAAGTGGGTGAACCTCCGCATGAGCCGGGGCGAGAGCGCACAGGCCTTCCTCTCTCTCGTGAGATTCATATTCCAGGAGGGCGGGAGCATAACGGAGACGACGAGGCGCCGCCTCGACGAACTCTGCTGGAGGTACCTCAGACACGGCGGGACGATGAAATTCTTCTTCTCCGCACTCAAGCTTGCACGCCGTTTCTTCCCCGAACGTAATATCTCTATGGACGAGATGGAACTCCTGCATGTGATAATGATGGAGAACGTCGTCAAGGTGAACGCCGTATCATCATTCAGAGCAAGAGATATCAACAACGCACACAACGAGTTCACGAACAGACTCCTCAGAATCCACTCTTACGTGGAGCTCAGCGAGGCTATGAAGGACTCCTTCCCGATGATGGGGATAGACAGGGCCTTCCTCTTCCTCTACACCGGGGAGGGGAAAGCGAGACTCGAGAGCGGATTTTCTGGTGAGAAGCTCTTTACGCAGGGGCTCGAGTTCTCATCAGATCTTCTCTTCCCGCCTGAACTCGAGTACGAGATCCAGCGCGGCCTCTTCGTCGTCGAGCCTCTCTTCTACGAAAACAGCATCGACGGTTATATAATCCTCAAGAACCGGGACTGTCCGGCATCGATGCTCGAGAACATCCGCACCGACATCTCCTCCTCGATGATGGCGATCGACCTCTACTCGATTGCCTGCGAGAAGAGCCAGAAGGCCGAGGAGGCCGAAAAGCAGTCGAGCGAGTTCTATGCCCGCATAACCGAGGAACTCAAGGAACCTCTCGACAACATAAGAGAGTCTCTCATGGAAAATGAGAAATGCAGCAGTACGGAACTCCTGTCGGCAATAGTCAAGACGGAACACCTTCTGGAGCTGACGGCTGTCGAAAAGGGAGGTGTGACGCTCGAGGAGAGCTTTGTGCCGCTCTCTCAGCTTCTCGATATCGTGAGGGAGAAGGGAATAGAGGTCTCAAGTCCCTCTCCGCTTCCCTCTGTGGTGCTCGACCGCAGCTCTGTCGAGGAGATAGCATCATGCCTCATATCGTATTACGGAAACGGCATAACAGTTGCAGTCACACTTAAGAGCGATGCTGTCAATCTCCACTTCTCCGGTGAGCCGTTCTCCCGCGTTCCGGCGGTGACGCCTACACTCCAGTACGTCGAGAAGCTTCTTTTAATGCAGGGGGCACGGTTCAGCTTCATAAAGGATGCTCTCGATGTGTATCTCTCCTACCCGTCGCTCTCGGGAGAGACTCCGGTCTCCGGAGGAGGAAAAGGCGTCCTCTTCATCTCGGACGACGAGCTCTACATGCCGCACTCGATAGACGGACCCGTGACGTTCATGAAGTACGACGACGTCATCCACGAGATAAACTCCATCTCCTCGTATTCGGCTCTTGCATGGGATGCGTCAAGGGTGAGCAAGCAGAGCGGCATTGCAATGAACCTCCTCAGAAACCACAAGGAAGCGAGAGAGATGAACTTCATATGCTTCGGCATGAACGAGGAGGCCATCTCCGTCAACGCCGCAGTCGAGGGCACGATTCCGACGGAAGGCAAGGGGTGCATCTACTCCTTCGGCCCCTTCCCCGGGACGCTCTCGATCCTCAGGGAGTTTGCGCCTGTCGAGGAAGTGAAGGACATAAGCGGAATAAAGGACGGCTCGTCGTCCCCGCTCTTCATCTTCTACGAAGTCGACAGCGCAGCTATCGATGCCCTCAGAAAGGACAGAAGGTTCACAAAGACTCCTGTTCTCATCATAAAGGACCGTTTCAAGGCCGATGATGTCGAGTCCCTCAGTTCGACTCCGAATGTTCTGATCGTCAATACATCGATTACCGAGGCCGAAGGCTTTGTCAGCCGGATCGTGGCGGTCTTCGGCGGAGAGGAGCTCCTGCCTCCTCTGACCTCCATCCTCGTCAAGAGAGCCATATGCTATCTCAACGACAACGCCACCTACTCGATATCACGCTGGCAGATAGCGGGGTCGGTGAACATAAGCGAGGACTACCTTACACGTATCTTCCGCAAGGAGATCGGAATAAGTCCGTGGGACTATCTCAACAGATACCGTATACAGATAGCCTCCCGCCTTCTTCTCGAGACGGGATCGTCCATCAGCGAGATAGCGGCCCTCACCGGCTTCCAGGACCAGGCTTACTTCTGCCGCGTCTTCAGGAAGGTCAAGGGGTTCCCGCCCGGAAACATCCGCACGCGCTAGTCTGAAAAGTGCAAAGTCCCGTTTGCAAATGTGTCCTTACTTCTCACATACTGTGTGAAAGCGAGGACATTTTCATGGCAAAGGAAACACTTTCACAGCTGATGGTGAGAAGCGTTCAGAAAAGATATCACAGCGGAATGATGAAGTGGCACTACGAGCACGGCCTTGTGCTCTTTGCATCTCTTCTGACTGCCGAAAAATACGGCATGGACGGAGTTGTCGACTGGGTGCGTTCCCTCTACGATCCCCTTATCGGGGAGGACGGGACGATTGCAACCTACCGCAGGGGCGAGTACAACCTCGACCAGATCAATGCGGGGCGCTCTCTCTTCATTCTCTACGACAAGACGGGCGAGGAGCGCTTCAGAAAGGCCCAGGATATCCTGCGCGAACAGCTGAAGACGCAGCCGAGATGTCTCAACGGCGTCTACTGGCACAAGGAGATCTACCCCTGGCAGATATGGCTCGACGGCCTCTATATGGAAGGACCCTTCAATGCCGAATACGGCTTCCGTTACGGCGACGAAGAGGAGATCGAGGATGTAATATCACAGCTTCTGACAACGTATGATGTCCTCAAAGATCCCCAGACGGGACTTCTGTATCATGCATATGACGAATCACGCGGTCAGAGATGGAGTGACGAGGTTACGGGATGCTCCCCCCACTTCTGGTCACGCTCGATCGGATGGTACATGATGGCGCTTGTCGACGTGCTCGACTTTGTCGCATCCGACAACCCCCGGCGTCAGAGTCTCGTCGACAGGGTGAAGGCACTCTCGTCAGCCGTGCTCCCGTTCCAGGACGAAAGCGGCATGTGGTACCAGGTCCCCGACTGCCAGACGAGAGAGGGCAACTACCTCGAGACAAGCGGAACGAGCATGTTTGCTTACACCTTCTACAAGGGAGTGAGAAAGGGCTATCTCGACGCCTCCTTCCTCCAGAGCGGAAAGAAGGCCATCGACGGCATAAAGGAGCGTTATCTGACGAATGAGAACGGGGAGTATCATCTCGGAGGAATCTGCTCTGTCGCGGGGCTCGGAGGAAACCCGTACCGTGACGGATCCTTCAAATACTACATCAAGGAAAAGATTGCAGTCGACGATTTCAAGGGAGTGGGACCCTTTATCCTTGCATCTCTTGAGAGCGAAATCTGAACAAAACTTACGGTTGCATAAAAAGAGTGCGGAAAGACTGAGTTTTTCCGCATTTTGTCTTCCGGCAGTAAAGGAAGAGTAAATAATCGGTCAATTATTTGATAATTCTCTTTGCGTTATTTCCCTAAGGGCTGTTATAATCATTCTGTTTCCCGCTGCGGAGTTTTTCTTCCGGCAGGAAAACGGAGGAAATAATGAACAGAATAAAGAGAATCGCTTTAGTTGCTCTCATGCTTGTCCTCGGCGTGACAATGGTATTCGCTGAAGGTGCAAGGGAAGCAATCGACGCACAGAAGGACATCGTCGTCCTTTATACAAACGACGTGCACTGCGGCATCGACGAGAACATCGGGTACGCAGGACTTGCCACATATAAGGCTATGATGGAGAAGGAGGGCAACAACGTTGTGCTCGTCGACGCCGGCGACGCCATCCAGGGCGATGTCATCGGAACGGTATCGAGAGGATCCTACCTCGTCGACATCATGAACGAAGTCGGCTATGACTATGCAGTATTCGGCAACCACGAATTCGACTACGGCATGGACAGAATCCATGAACTCATCGGAAAGGCAGATGCACAGTACCTCAATGCAACAATCACATACTCGGGCAAGGGCGAGAATCTTCTCTCCGACTCGGTCGCTTATGTAATCGACCGCTTCGGTTACCTCGATGTTGCATTCATCGGCGTTTCAACTCCCGAGACACTCACGAAGTCGACTCCCAAATACTTCATGGAAGACGGTGAGTTCGTCTACTCGTTTGCTGCAGGCGAGGAGCTCTATGCTACAGTCCAGAACTATGTCGACGAAGTCAGAGACCTCGGTGCCGACGTAGTCATCCTCATCACACACCTCGGAGTCGAAGAGGACAGCGAGCCCAACAGAAGCTATGACCTCATCGCAAATACAACAGGTGTCGATGCAGTCATCGATGCTCACTCCCATACAGTCATGGCAGGCGAGAAGGTGAAGAACAAGGACGGCAAGGACGTCATCCTCACACAGACAGGCACCAAGCTCCAGAACATCGGAAAGATGGTCATCAAGGCTGACGGCTCCATCACGACAGAACTCATCAGCGAAGTCGATAAGGATGCAGAGTTCACAGCTTACATCGACTCCATCAAGGCTGAGTACGAAGAAGAGCTCAATAAGACTGTTGCAAGAAGCGACGTCGAACTTGCCATCAAGGACGAGAGCGGCGCAAGAACAGTCAGAAACCAGGAAACAGCTATCGGCGACCTCTGTGCTGACGCTTACAGATATGTCTCCGGTGCAGACATCGCATTCGTCAACGGCGGCGGTATCCGCGCGGCAATCCACAAGGGCGACATCACGACAGCAAACATCATCTCCGTCCATCCGTACGGCAACATGCTCTGCATGTGCTATGCAACAGGTCAGGAGATCCTCGATGCTCTCGAACTCGGCAGCATGAACACAAAACTCGAGAAGGCTGAGGGCGGCAACGCAGTGGGAGAAAGCGGCGGCTTCCTGCAGGTATCGGGTCTCAAGTACACAATCGATTCTTCGATTCCGTCATCTGTCGTCAAGGATGCAGACGGTCTCTTTGTCGAGGTTGCAGGCGAGAGAAGAGTCAAGGACGTCATGGTTGAAGAGAACGGAGAGTGGGTTGCCATCGATCCCGAGAAAACATACACACTCGCATGCCACAACTACAAGCTCCAGGATATGGGCGACGGCTACACGATGTTTGCTGACAACGTCTTCATCCTCGACAAGACCATGATCGACAACCAGGTTCTCATCACATACATCAGAGATGCTCTCGGCGGAGTCATCGGCGAAGAATACGCTGCTCCTCAGGGAAGAATCACCACAATCTGAAAGTGATGACGGCAATATCTCTCTCCGTTGCCGGAGAGGGATATATTTTTCCCATATAAAGGGAAAACGGTAATATAATTGGTAAAAGCGTTAACGCTTCAAAAAGGAGAATACAAATGAAAAAGACACTCGCAATCGTCATGATGGCACTCTGCGCTCTCATGATCTTCGCTCAGGGTGCTGCTGAAACAGGTACAGCGGCAGGAAGTGGCAAAATCAAGGCTATCCTTCTCACGGATGCTACAGGTATCGACGACAAGTCGTTCAACGCAGCAGCATGGAGAGGAATGCTCGATTTCTACGGTGACAACGGAGAGGGAAGAGGAACACTCTATCAGAACGTCACGGCTCAGACCGAAGACGACTACCTCCCGAACCTCAAGAACGCTGCAGAAGGCGACTGGGATCTCATCATCACGACAGGATTCACATGGGCTGAAGCAACACAGGCTGCTGCAGGCATGTATCCCGATCAGAAGTTCATCATCGTCGACGTAGACTATCTCAATAAGACAGACAACCTTATCCAGTACATCTACGAAGAAGAGCAGGGCTCATACCTTGTCGGCGTTGCAGCTGCAACACAGGCTAAGGAAGACGGCATTGCAAATCCGAAGTTCGGTTTCATCGGCGGTGTCGCAGGTGCTACAATCACAAAGTTCGAGATCGGTTACATCGAAGGCATCAAGAGCGTTTTCCCGGATGCTGAAATCGTAGACTACTATGTAAACAGCTGGGGCGACTCGGCAGGTGCAAAAACAGCTGCAAAGTCAATGTATGACAGCGGTGTCTACTGCATCTTCGCAGCTGCAGGCGGATCGGGCCTCGGTGTCATCAACCAGGCTAAGGAAGAGAGACTTGCAGGCAAGAACGTCTGGGCTATCGGTGT
>CAVFZO010000030.1:0-21064 GCA_963626925.1 Clostridium sp. AM49-4BH | reverse complement strand
ATCTGAGAGAAGATGGACATATTGGAAAACTTGGTTATTCCTGTAAGGAAGAAGAAACGGACCTTCTCGCTTCGGCTCTTTATTACTGAATAGAATGCACTGAGTGTATTTCTTATCTTATCGGCAAGCTCTTTGTTTCTATATGTATGGAGGATAGGAGTATCATACTCATCTGCGATGATGACGGCCTTCTTGTATGACATGGACAATACAGAATAGAGCATATCCGAAGGTTTTTTTCTTTCAACCTCAATACCATTATTGCCGGCCTGTTCTATTATCCTGTCCTGAAAAGAAACAAGAAAGTCATCGTAGCTCTCAGCATTTATATTTGCAAAATCAAAATGCAGCACCGGATACTTTTCAAAGGAATAATCCGTCTTGTCTATATAGAGGTCTTTGAAGAGCTCGCGCTTGCCGTCGAATAGTGCGTGGAGCGTCGAGCACATGAGGCTCTTGCCGTAGCGGCGGGGACGTGAGATGAAGTAGTAATTCTTCTGGCTGCTCTTCACAAGCGAATATACATACTCTGTCTTGTCGACATAAATGTAGTCGCCTGACCTTAAATCTTCAAATGACCCTGTGTTTACGGTTATTTCCTTCATGCGCTTATATTACAACGGTTTTCTTCTTTTCACCAGACAACTGTTCATTAAAATGAAAAAGGGGTTGAGTAGTATAGCATCAGGTCTTACAGCAACTGATGTTTAAGAGATGTCTCATCGGCTCTACATGCAAATGTCCCGGATTTCTCCGGGACACATTCTTCTGCTTTCTGATTGAATCAGTTGTCTGACTTGACTCTCTCGCCGCCTTCGTTGAGGAGCTTCTCAAGAAGGTTAGCCGGATCCTTGAATCTCTCGAGCATAATCATTGCCGCGATGACGTAAGGCTTGTAGGAAGCCTGCTTGTATAACGGCTCGATATATCTGTCGAATACGGAAGCATCAACCTCGCCTTCCTTGCATGAAACGCCGGTGATGTCTGCCGGGAGACAGTGCAGATAGAGAGCCTTGCCATCCTTTGTGGATGCCATCATCTTTTCCGTGCATGTCCAGTTCTTGAACTTTGCGTTGTTCTCGAGACATCTCTTCTCGAGAGCATCGAGTTCGTCGAGTTTCTTCTCCTGGACGAGCTTTGTTCTCTCTTCCATTACTGCAAACGGAGCCCATGACTTCGGGTAGACGATATCTGCATCCTTGAATGCCTCTTCCATCGTGTTGACCTTCTTGAAGGAACCGCCTGTAGCCTGTGCATTCTTCTTTGCGACTTCCTCGCACTCCGGCATGATATCATATCCTTCGGGATGAGCGAGGACGACGTCCATACCGAATCTTGTGAAAAGGCCGATGACGCCTTGGGGAACGGAGAGGGGCTTTCCGTATGACGGGGAATAAGCCCATGTCATAGCAACCTTCTTACCCTTGAGGTTCTCGACTCCGCCGAAATAGTTGATGACGGAGAGCATGTCTGCCATCGTCTGTGTCGGATGGTCGATGTCGCACTGGAGGTTGACGATTGTCGGTCTCTGCTCGAGAATTCCCTTGTCGAAGCCTTCCTGTACACTCTCTGCGACTGTCTGCTGGTATGTGTGTCCCATGCCGATATACATATCGTCTCTGATACCGATTATATCAGCCATGAAGGAGATCATGTTTGCTGTCTCTCTGACAGTCTCGCCGTGAGCAATCTGGCTCTTCTTCTCGTCGAGGTCCTGTACTTCAAGACCGAGGAGGTTACATGCGGAAGCAAAGGAGAAACGTGTTCTCGTGGAGTTGTCACGGAATACGGAGATGCCGAGGCCCGAATCGAAAACTCTTGTGGAGATGTTGTTTTCCCTGAGTCCCCTGAGGATTTCAGCAACTTCGAATACTGCTGCGATTTCATCATCCGTCTTGTCCCATGTGAGATAGAAATCATTGAGATACATCTTGGAGATGTCCAAGCCTCTGAGCTTTGCTATTCTGCTTTTAATTTCTGATTTTGTCTTCTTAGCCATCTTTTGGCCCTCCATTTTTGTGGTACATTGACAATTTATCATTAAAGATAAGCGGGCGCAAGTAAAATTGTTGCGTTTTGTTGCATTATCTTCGTTATTTTTGTCACTCACAGAAAAGACCGGTCTGAGCCGGTCTCTTCGTATCATTTGAGTTCGACTGCCCAGTCGCCTCTTTTCCTGACTTCTCCTATCACCCTGACATAGTCCCCGCTGTAACGGGACATAAAGGAGGAGGCATCGTCAGGCGGCATGGACAGGAGGAGTCCTCCGCTTGTCTGCGGGTCCAGCGACAGATCCCTCATGTTCTGCGCCACAGACGGAGAGAAATGCACGTAGGGCGCCGTATAGTCGAGGTTATGGTACATTCCCTCGGGAAGGAAGCCGAAGCGTGCCAGCTCAAGTGCCGTAGGGAGCACAGGAAGCGACGACGAATCGATTACGAGCGTGACTCCCGAGCCGTTTGCGACCTCCGTGGAGTGTCCCATGAGCGAGAAGCCCGTTACGTCTGTTGCGGCATGGACAGATAAAGGACGCGCAGCGTCGCGGGCCCTCTTATTGAGTCTTGTCATAGAATCTACGGCAGCCTTCACAGCCTCCTCATCGGCCTCTCCCCCCTTGTTTGCGGTATTTATGATTCCGACTCCGAGAGCCTTGGTGAGGATAAGCACATCACCCTCCCTCGCTCCGGTATTGGGCCATATCTCGTCCTTCCTCATGAATGAGGTTACACACAGTCCGTACTTCGGCGTCGGATCAGATATCGTATGGCCGCCGGCAATTACGGCACCCGCCTCCTTCACCTTCTCGATTCCGCCGCGGAGTATCTCATCCATGACCGATAAATCGAGGCAGGACGGAAAACACAGGAGGTTCATCGCAACATTTGGTTCTCCCCCCATTGCATATATGTCGCTGAGGGCATTCGCCGCTGCAACCTCGCCGAATGTGAACGGATCGTCGACCATCGGCGGGAAGAAGTCCACTGTCTGCACGCTCACTATGTCATCGGTGACGAGATAGACAAGAGCATCGTCGGCACTCTCGAAGCCTTCGAGAAGCCTGTCGGACTTCATGAGCGGAAGATTGTCGATGACACAGTGCAGGAGAGACGGCGGAAGTTTCGCCGCACAGCCGGATGTTTTGACCATCTGGGTCAGCCTTTTACTACTCTTCTCCATAAATCCTCCTGTAGGTGACGCCGTCGAAGGCGTAAACTCCTTCAAGGTAGTCGTTCACCATATCATGTGAAAAAGGGAGAGAAAAGAACGCTGCCGTGCCGCAAGACGACGAGAGCGCTCTCGGTACCGGTTTCAGGTAACAGTTCTCTCCGATTTTCTTCTTGAAAAGCAACGCCCCATAGTGGTTATGGAACGTTGCCACATAGCTTATTTCTTTATCGTGATTGTCCACTCTCCGTCCTTCTCCGTGCTGGATGCATTATAACCCATTGCGGAAGCGAAGCGGGAAACATTCTCGAGAGGTACACGGTTGTCGACGAGAACGACGAGTCCCTCCGGGCTCTCCTTGAGAGCTCTCTTCGTGTTGATGACCGGTTCCGGACAGCTTAATCCTCTGCAGTCTATTTCTTTCATCTCAGTTCTCCTTTCTCCTGCTGTTGACGAATGCGATCAGAAGTGCAATTACGATGCCTGCAACAACGGCAATCTTGCCGTATGTGTTCGGGCCGTTCTCCGTTGCGTTTCCTGCAAGCGAGAAGTTATGTACAAAAGCCGCTCCGACGAGAAGTCCCAGTACTGTGACCGCGCTGTCGGACGAGCCTTCACCTGCCATGACGAGCTGTCTGAGGGGGCAGCCTCCGAGGAGGACGGAAGCAAGGCCTACGAGCAGCATTCCCAGGAAGTTCCAGACCTGGTTCGTCTGGGCAACGGGCTGACCTGTAAAGCCCAGGTTGAAGTTACCTGTGATGAGATTGCCGACAAGTGCCGCAACAAAGATTGCGATACTGCCGCAAAGCAGTGTCGGATCTGAAAGAAGGAAGACGTCCCTGATTCCACCGGCCATACAAAGTCTTGTTCTCTGAGCAGCTGCTCCTACACAGAGTCCTGCAACAAGAGAAAGGAAGATGGGAGCTCTCATCGAGCCCGGGCCCTTCTCGCTGAAGACGAAGAGAGACGGTACTGCAACGAAGAGAATGAAGAGAACAAGTGTAACAGCGGGGAATGCACCGCCTTCGATTCTGTTCTGCTTATATGCCCTTCCGAGAGAGAAGCCCCTGTTGAGGAAGATACATCCCACACCGACGCCTGCAATAAAGCCGACAAGGGCGACAAGTGCGTTGAGGTCTCCGCCGGCAAGTCTCAGGACCATTCTCAGAGGGCAGCCGAGGAAGGAGAGTGCACCGACCATCACGAAGAAGCCGAGGATGAACCTCGTAAAAGGACTCGAGCCTCCGCGCGGCTTGAACTCGCCTCTGATGAGTGCAAGTATGAACGATCCCAGTACGATGCCGATGATCTCGGGTCTTACATACTGCACGACGCCTGCCGTATGAAGCTTGAGTGCACCTGCAGTGTCACGAACGAAACATGCGATACAGAATCCCATGTTCTTCGGGTTTCCGTTTGCAGTAAGAACTACTGCAAAGATTCCGACAATCAAACCTGCGATCACGAGGGCGATCACCGGTTTCATCTTAGATTTTGAATTATCCATAGTTTTATCCCTCACGACATTTTTCCATATTGTTTTGAAAAATACAATGATTTTTTCATGTCTTGCTCAGGTTTTACGAAAAACGTCCGCATTGCCCGTTTTCAATTCCTCTCCTCAACTTTTCTCATCCTTTCCTCTGTGGTATGATTGCCTCATGAAGCGGATTTATCTCGATAATGCGGCAACAGCATGGCCGAAGGCACCCGGAGTCGGAGACAGGATGAAGGATTTCATCGAAAACGGTGTCGTCAATCCGGGCCGCACCGAAAGCGCCCTCTCCTTCTCCCTGTTCGAGACCATATATTCCCTGAGGGAGATGATATGTACTCTGTTCAACTATAATCATCCCGAGTGCATCTGCTTCACCAATAATGTTACAGAAGCCGTAAACCTCGTTATAAAGGGGCTTTTCAGGCCGTCGGACCATGTAATTATATCATCATCCGAGCACAACGCAGTCATGCGTCCGCTCGTGCAGTGCGGTGTCAGATACTCCATGATTCCCTCCGACAGAAGAGGATACTCCGACTACAGTCATCTCGAGGACCTCATCGAAAAGAATACAAAGGCTGTCATACTCTGCCACGCCGGCAACGTCAGCGGAGCCGTGCAGGATCTTTCTCCTCTTGCCTCTTTTGTGAAGAAACACAATCTCATGTTCTTCGTCGACGCGGCACAGTCCTCGCCTTTCGTCCCTCTCGATATGGAGAAGGAGAACCTCACGGGTGTCCTTTTCACATGTCACAAGTCATTCCTCGGTCCCGAGGGTGTCGGAGGTGTCCTCCTCAGAAAAGATACAGCCCTCACTATCGAGCCGCTGATTGCAGGAGGAACGGGAAGCGAGAGCGACAGCATTCTCATACCCTCCTCGCTTCCGGACAGACTGACGGCAGGAACGGAGAATCTTCCGGGGCTTGTCGGAACGGCCCAGGCTCTGAGATACACCCTCGACAATCTGAACTCTCTCGGGAAAAACTCGGAGAGTATGACACTCCGTCTCATGGAAGGAATCATGAGAATACCCTCTCTCACGATAAAGGGTGCGGGAATCGGGGAGAAGCGCACATCTGTCGTCTCCGTCGTATCAACAAAGCACGATATAGCGATGATTTCGTCATCTCTTCTCGAAAGAGGAAACATAGAAACGCGCGTGGGACTTCACTGCGCACCTATGGCACACAGAACACTCGGAACATTTCCGGGAGGGACTCTACGTTTCTCCCCCGGGCCTTTTACGACGGCGGATGAAATCGACGAAACATTGAGAATCCTTGAGGAAATAGAAAATGAGGACTGAATACTACAGTGTGCTCTACTCTGCTTTGAGAGAGGGCGATATAGAGAGAAGAACATCCACAGACGGATCATCTGTCGAGTTAATCCGGAACGGAGAAACACTCTACAGCGACAGCGGAAAACCTCTTGAAGAGTACAGATCCGAGTTCATTAAGACTGAACCCCGCATCGTCGTGTTCGGAGCCGGTCATGTATCAAAGGCGCTCTATGAGCAGGCGCGTCTCCTCAATATGAGCTTCACAGTAATCGACGAAAGGAAGGAGACAGCGAATAAGGAACGCTTCCCTCAGGCTGAAATCATTCTCCGCCCCTACGAGGAGTTCTTCTCGTCCGACTATACCTTCTTCCGCCCCTACTATGTGATTATGACGCACGGACACTCATATGACAGCAGGGCCCTTGAGTGGGTTCTGAGAAGACCCGCATCCTACATCGGAATGATAGGAAGCAGGGGCAAGGTCGCATCTACATACCGGAAGATGCTCGATAAGGGCTACACCGAGGCTGAACTCAGTTTTGTTCACTCCCCCGTCGGTCTCAAAATCGGCGCCGTAACTCCGGAGGAGATAGCCGTCTCGATTCTTGCCGAAATCATATCGGTATTCCGGAGCGTCAAGGGTGCATTCACTATCAGTCCCTCTTACATCGAATCGGTAACCGGAAAGAAGGGAGTATGTGCACGCATAATAGAGAAGACGGGCTCTGCTCCGAGGTCTGTCGGAAGCGAGCTTTTCTACTCGGCATCCGAAGACAGATTCTACGGGACTGTCGGCGGCGGTGCAGTTGAAAAGGCAGCAGAGGAGAGCTGCCGCGAGATGTGGAAGAAGAAGGAAAAGTGCCGGATTATACACTATAACCTTTCAGCAGAGGGAGACCTCAGTATGATCTGCGGAGGTGACGTAGATATGCTTTTCTCCCTCGTCGAGTGAACTTTCCTCCGGCTTATAAAAGTCTTTCAAGCTCCGCTATATCATCATCTGTGGTGGACCATGATGTGCAGAAGCGGGCAATCGTCCTTTCTTCGTCGATGTCCTCCCATTTCTCGAACCTGACTTTCTCGATGAGGCAGTCGAATCTGTCCTTCTCCATGATTACGAACTGCTGGTTCGTCGGGCTGTTCCATGCAAACTGATATCCCTTCTTCTCGAAGACTCTCTTCAGGCTCTGAGCCGCGGCTATTCCCATCTTTCCGTTGTAGAGATAGTAGTCATCGGTGAAAAGTGTATCGAACTGGAGTCCGAGGAGTCTTCCCTTTGCACAGAGTGCACCCTCCTGCTTCTTCATGCGTACGAAATTGGAAGGGAGGATGTTATTCTTTATCACGAGGGCCTCTCCGATGATCGCCCCGCACTTGGTGCCTCCGATATAAAATGCGTCACAGAGCGATGCAATTAGAGGAAGGGTGACATCATTGTATGGAGCGGCAATTGCGTATGCCAGCCTTGCGCCGTCTATATACATATACATGTCATACATGCTGCAGATCTCCCTGATCTCCTCAAGCTCACTCTTCGTGTAGAGCGTTCCGATCTCTGTAGGCTCGGAAAGATATACCATCTTCGGAATCACCATCGCATCCGGTGCGGCACACCGGGAGAACTCCTCCATGTATTTTCTGAGGTCCCCGGGGAGGATCTTTCCGTCAACGGGAGAGAGTGCAAGGACCTTGTGTCCCGTATACTCTATCGCCCCGGCCTCATGAACGAAGATATGTCCCGTAGAGGCCGCTATGACACCTTCCGTGCGTCCGAGGAGTGTGCTTACGGCAAGCTGGTTTGTCTGGGTACCCCCGGCGACAAACGTAACCGAGACGTCATCACGCCCCAGAGCCTTCTTTATCTTCCCGACGGCCGAAATGGTGTATTCGTCATTGCCGTACCCCGGCTGGGATGTATAGTTGGATGAGATAAGACGCTCGAGAATCTTCGGCGCCATACCGTTGTTGTAATCACATTCAAAAGATACCACGTTCCACTCCGTTTCAGTAATCAGCGGAATGATAAGCGAATCTGCAGCCTCGAGGCTGTAATAAAAAAAACAGGAAGCCCGCTTCCATGAGGAAAACGGGCTTTCACAGTTTTTTCAGAAGACTCAGATCTTACCCAGACCCTTCAGAATCTTCTCCGGAGTCATAGGCCACGATTTAATCCAGACACCACATGCATCATGTATTGCAATTCCGATTGCCGGAGCAGCACCGTTGCAGGCGATTTCCGAGATACTCTTCGCTCCGAAAGGACCTGCGTTGTCATTGACGTCGATAAGCACGGACTTGAAGTCATCGGGAGCCTCCATGATCATCGGCGTGCCGTAATCCGTGAAGTTCGCGTTGATATTCACACCGTTCTCGTCGAGGACCATGTTCTCATAGAGCGAGTGCCCTATACTCTTCATGACTGCACCGTACATCTGACAGAGTGCGATCTCGGGGTTGATAGGAGTTCCAGCATCCTGGAGAGCGTAGAACTTCTGGAGCTTTATCTCTCCCGTCTTTATATTGACGGCAACCTGTGCAAAATGTGCGCCGTAAGGAATCGAGGAAGCCTTCGTCACGAACGAGCCGTGTGCGACAAGCTGTCCCCTTCCTTCTCCGCTCACAGCTGTGTGCGAGATATCATAATAGGAAAGGCTCTTTCCCGTCTTGCTGGAGTATACGATTCCGGGAGCGCGGATCTCGAGGTCGTCCTTGTTCTCATTCATCTGGAGAGCTGCTTCCTCAAGAATCATCTCCCTCAGCTTCTGTGTTGCAAGAAGAGATGCATTTCCGCTGAAGAACGTACCCGATGATGCATACGAGCCTGTGTCGAATACACATGCATCGGTATCTCCCGAAACAATCGACACCTTCGATACGGGAAGTTTCAGAATCTCGCAGACAATCTTCGCGGAAATCGTATCGAGTCCCGTTCCGAGGTCTGCGCCTCCGCTGCAGAGGATGACCGTACCGTCGGTCTCAAGCTTGCAGATGGCCTCCGCATGGTCCAGTCCCGGAAGTCCCGAGCCCTGCATGATCATGGCAAAGCCCTTTCCTATCTTCCAGTCGGGATCGTCGGACTTCTCCTTCTTACCCCAGTCTATCATCCTGCAGCCCTTCTCGATTGCCTCATCAAGTCCGCATGAGCCGACAGGAACGACGGCGCCCTCACGGCCTTCTCCGAGGCCCTTCAGGATTTCGAGCATGTAGCCTTCGCTGACATGGTTCTTCTCGATGATCGTCCGGTAATCTATTCCGAGCTTCTCGGCAAGCTGTGCCATAACCATCGACAGTCCGTATATTCCCTTCGGGGTTCCGTATCCCTGATATGCTCCCGCAGGAGGTGTATTCGTGTAGTAGACCTGGAGGTCATACTTCATGTTGTCGACGGCAAAGAGAGGAAGCGTCTTCGAACATGAGTTCATCGGGACCGTCAGACAATGGTTGCCGTAAGGACCTGTGTTGGCCCTGACCTCCATGTAGATGGCAGTGATCTTTCCCTCCTTCGTTCCCGCCATCTTCACGTATACCCTCATCGGATGACGTGTGGAGTTGGCATAGAATTCCTCGGCACGTGTGTTTCTGTAGTATACAGGTTTTCCCGTGACCCATGCAGCATAGCCTGTAAGATCCTCGACGAGGATGTCCTGCTTGCTGCCGTAGCCGCCGCCGACACGCTCCTTGATGACGTGTATCTTGTTCTCGGGAATCTGGCATACCCAGCCGCAGATTCGTCTTACGTGGTACGGAACCTGCGTTGCGGCATGGATTACAAGTCTTCCGTTCTCGACAAGCGCATAGCATACATGAGGCTCGAGCGGGGTGCACTGCACCTGGCTCGTCTGGTATGTATCCTCGACGACTGCATCAGCCTCGGCAAATGCCTTCTCGACATCCCCGATATGACCCTTGTTCGATGCCGCGAGATTTCTGCGGATATCGGCACCGAGAGGGAACTGGTAGACAACCTTGCCCTCTCTCTCGTCGCCCTGTGCCTTGTTGTATTCGTCAATGTCGGCCGGCGCTCCCGCCCTGTACTCCACCGGTCCGTTATGAACGAGAGGCGCCCCCTCGGCCATAGCTTCCTCGACTGTGAAGACAGCCGGCGTGGGCTCGTACTCGATCTTGAGCAGCGATGCGGCCTTCTCGGCTATCTCCTTGGTCCTTGCGACAATGCCTGCAACCCTG
Source organism: Clostridium sp. AM49-4BH (assembly GCA_963626925.1). Lineage (GTDB taxonomy): Bacteria > Spirochaetota > Spirochaetia > Sphaerochaetales > Sphaerochaetaceae > Ornithospirochaeta. The sequence goes on along the minus strand of CAVFZO010000030.1, from coordinate 10,934 downwards.
TCTCCGACGTGTCTTACCTTCATGTTGAAGAGTCTTCTGTCGTGCGGGCTGGGCTCCGGGGAACCCTGTCCTGCCTGCATGTAGTAGACATCGGGGCAGTTGAACGCCGTGATGATTTTCGCAACTCCATCCAGCTTCTCAGCCTCCGACGTATCTATGCTCTTGATGTATGCCGAAGCAAAGGGAGAGCGTACCACATGGAGAATGTACGCATCCTGAGGTACCTTGTCCTCGACGAATACTCTCTCTCCCGAGACAAGGGATGCGCCGTCAATCTTGTCGAAGGGCTTTCCGATTACGCTGAGCTTCGGCCTGAAGGAGGGTGCGATCTCGCTTCTGTATTCGCCGTAATCCCTGAGCTCTGTTGCAAGCTTCACTGCAAGATAGTAGTGCTCATAGCCTGCGTCCCTGATGAAGATGGATGTAAGGACATCCCTTATTTCATCCTTCGCAGGATAAGGCTTCTGCTCTAAAAGCCATGTAAGCATGAGTGCCGCAGCGGGTGCGTTGTATGCACTCTGCACGACTCCTGCAGAAATCAGAGCCTTCTGCACATAGTTGAGCTCCCGGCCGTTGAGGAGGCTTTCCGCCGTCCTGATCTCGGCCCCCTCTGCCTGGAAAGCCAGTATGAGGTTGGAGTATCTGAGTCTGCCGTTGAATATGATGGTGTCGCTTCCTGCAAAACCCTCTCTGTCGTCGCTGTCCCTTACAGATATGCAGCCGTGCCTGTAGAGCAGATCACGAAGACGATCGTCTTCACTGCATTCAATGCTTATGTTTTCACCGTTTACTCTGCATCTAAGAAGCATCAGTCCCTCCTCAGTGTGAATACCGTCTGAGCCAGGTATTTCTTGTATTCGGCGCTTCCCGTGATGTCCTTCACGTAGAGAGCTTTCTTCCATATGTCGGGAGAGTCACCCCAGACAAGTGCACTTCCCTTGACAGAGAGTGCATATCTATCACCGGTAGTTGCAGCGATGAGGGCGGCATGAGAAGTCGATGCCAGGCCGAAACGCTTCACCCAGGCCTTCTTCTTCGTATCGAGAAGTAGGGATATTATGATGGCCTTCGACTTCCTCTCTCCGTATTCCTCTACCGCCATATCGCCCGAGCTGGTAGAGAGCGTAACACCGTAAGCCGTGAAAAGAGCCAGCAGATAGCTGTCGTCCCGGCCTAGTGCAATGTTGCCGCCGACAGTCGATGCATTGCGTTTTACGAATGACGCATTGAAGCGGCATGCGCTTTTGACCGCCGGAGGAACAAGCGGAGAATCAATCATCTCCTGGAATGTCGTTCCGGCTCCGATTCTTATGATGCCGTCCCCGGCATCTTCAATCCCGCTTCCAATGAGGGGATTTATATCGATGAGAGCGGTTTTTCTGTCAGCAGCCCCGTTGAGTCTGAGATCATCGGTGCCTCCTGCAAGATAGACCGAATCCGCATTCTCGTTCCTGAGTCTTACTGCTTCTTCCTTTGTCTGAGGGTGGTAGATAACCATTTTTTCTCCTTTTACTCGATCCGGCCTTCCGGATGTCCGGCCGTGAGCTCGTCGATGAAATAGCCGAGCATACGTCTTGTGCTGTTACGTCTGTATTCGGCCATTGCGTGAGGCGAGATGACATTGTTCCATGCATCAAGGAATTCCTCTTTTACAGATGGAAGCTCCGCTACTCTCTTACCGATGAGAATCGCCTCCGCGTCCCGTCCTCTCATCACCTTGGGGCCTGCAGCGCCGGAAGAGGCACGAAAATCCACGACGACGCCGTCTCTGATTTCGGCTGCACATGAGAGGGTAAGCTTGCTGATTGCATTACTGCGTCTCATGCCGATCTTCCTGAAGAAGATGTGCGTGAAGTGTGACGGGGGTACGATGACTGCGGTTATTAGCTCGTTCTTCTCCCTCTTCGTCTTTTTCGCGGCGATGATGAAATCATCAAGAAGCATCTCTCTCGAGCCGTTTACGGACGTAAGAACAACGCGGCTGTCGAGAAGGATCAGAGGTTGGGGAGTGTCGCCTTTCGGGGAGGCGTTTCCGATATTGCCGCCGATTGTCGCGCTGTTACGAAGTGCAATGGCTCCCATTCTCGATGCTGCATCCCGGATGAGAGGGTGCACGAGATCGGAGGATGCAATCTCCCTGGAGGTCGAGAGAGCGCCGATAACGACAGAACCGTCCTCCCTCTTTGTTATACCCTTCAGTTCTTCCAGTCCGCTGATGAAGAGCACGGGATGGGGAAAGGTTGCCGTGACGCCGGTTCCCTGAAAGCCGGAAACCATGAGGTCCGAGCCTCCCGCGAGAGGAATCACCTCCTCCCTGTCCATAATCTTCAGAGCCTCTTCGAGGGTGTCAGGCATATAGTACATCACTTTTTCTTCCATAAATCGCCTCCCTTGACGGCTGCAAGATGAATAGAATCCACGATAAGATCATACCCTGTGCATCTGCAGATATTGCCGCTGATGCCCTTTCTGATTTCTTCCTCAGTCGGATCGGGGTTGTTCTCGAGAAGATAGTACGCCGCCATGACCATGCCGGGGATGCAGAAGCCGCACTGTACGGCCCCGCCCTCTGCAAAGGCATCCACTATGCACTTTCCCTTATCTGTATCTCTTATGCCTTCAATGGTATATATGACACTGCCGTGGCATGATCCGACGGGTATGATACAGCTTGTCACAAGGTGTCCGTCCTTGAGAACGGAGCACGCTCCGCATTCTCCCTCCGAGCACCCTTCCTTCGTGCCCGTCAGCTCGAGATCCTCCCTTATGACGTCCAGGAGTCTTCTCAGGGGATTGCCGCGGTATACTATTTCCTTATCGTTTAGTGTAAATCTGACTTCACTGTGCATTTTTCTTCTTCAAAGCCTCCTCAAGATCCTCCGGCGGGATGGGAATGTTGTAGACCTGTACACCGAGCGCTCTCTCTACAGCGTCAACATATGCCGCAGAAGCTCCGTTGAATACAAGCTCTCCCATTCCCTTTGCGCCCTTCGGTCCCCACGGATAGGGATTCTCCTGCAGATGATAGAACTGCTTCGGAAAATCCATACTTGTCGGGATTACATAGTCGCTCATCCTCTTCTGCTTGAAGAATCCCTTTCTGTTCTCGAGTTTCTCCATGCTGCCGTAGCCGAGTGACTGCATGACGCCGCCGTTGACCTGGCCGTGGACGATGAGCTCGTCGATCGGGTGCCCGATATCGTGGCTGGTCCATATTCCGACGGTTTTGACCTCATTGGTAAGCTTGTCGACTTCGACCTCGACGATTGCCGCGCCCCAGCCCCATCCCAGGTATGCATCACCGCGGAAGTTTGCCTGATCCCACGGATAGCCTTCGGGGTGTTCGTACTCGACTTCCGTCGTTATGTCGCCCTCGCTCCACCGCTCTTTCATCTCGAGGGCGGCCCTCTCTACAAGGCGTCCGACAATCATTGTCGAACGGGATGCCGCAGTCGGGCCGCTGTCGACGACCTTGGATGTATCGGGATTGTCGTAGTCGATGTTCTCGATCGGAAGCTCAAGCGCGTCGGCCGCTATCTTTCTCAGCGATGTCTGGAAGCCCTGTCCCATCTCTGTCGAACCGACCTGGATTGCGACTCTGTCACCCTTTCTCACAAGTCTCGCATGAGCCTTGATGATGGCCTGTTCGCCGTTTCCTGTGAACGCACCGCCGTGCAGGTACATACTGCAGCCGATTCCCCTGCCGCAGCCCCATGTGTACTCTCTGCTCTTTCTCCAGTAGTCGGACTCCTTCGTGATGACGTCGAGCATCTCGGGAAGCTTCACCTCCTCGATTATATGGCCGTTGGTTACGGTCTCCTCGCCCTTTTTGATTATGTACTCTTTCTTGAACTCCAGTGGGTCAACTCCCAGATGGTGTGCAAGGTGATCGAGGTGGGTCTCTATCGCGAAGATCGTCTGAGGAGCACCGAAGCCGCGGAATGCACATGACGGGAAGGTGTTCGTTCCGACGCCTTCTCCCGTGAGATATGTGTTCGGAATGTTGTAAACGCCGTTTGCATGGAATACACCGCGCTGGAGGACTACGAACGACGAGGAGAGATATGCTCCGACGTTGTAGTAGATGTGGGCCTCTATACCGGTGATCTTACCGTCCTTGATGGCAGTCTTGTAGATGTTCTTGCTCGGATGCCTCTTTACGGAGAACTGAGTGTCCTCCTCCCTGTCGAATATGAGCTTGATGGGCTTTCTGATCTTGTACTCTGCAACGAGCAGCGGGCCGCATATTACATCGGGAAAGTGTTCCTTGCCCCCGAATGCGCCGCCTGTCGTGCACTGCCTGACGATAATCTTGTCGTACGGGACATTCAGAAGCCCCGCAACGGACTTTCTTATATAGAACGGACACTGCGCCGAGGCGTAGAAGATGTAGTTGTCGCCTTCCATAGTGACAAGTGCTCCGTTCGTCTCTAGGTGCACATGCTCCTGCCAGCCCGTGTCGATCCTCTCCTCGAAGATCTCGTCGGCCTCTGCAAAGACCTCTTCCATCGGCCTTCCCTTCTCGCAGTAGAGAGAGCAGAAGATGTTGTTTCCCTTCTCCGGGAACATCGGACCGCCGACGCACTCGAGGCCGTCATCTATTGTCACAGCCGGCGTCTTCTCGTTCTCGTACTCGATGACGATGTTGTCCCTGATGGCATTGAGCACCGCCCTGTCCGGCCCTACCACAAGGCCGATCGTCTCTCCTACATAGAGAACATAATCCTTTGCGAACGCCCTCCAGTCCTTGGCGATCATCCACAGTTCGTTCTTTCCCTCCGGCGGTATGTCGTCAGCCGTAATGAAGTAGTAACCTTCCGGCATGACGGGCGTCTTTATGCTCTTGATATCGCCTCTGGGACAGGTTGAACGGACCATTACGGCATAAAGCATATCGGGCAGAACCATGTCACATACGTAGACGGACTCTCCCCGTGCCTTGGCCTTTGCATCTATCCTCTGGATCTTGTCACCGAGTTTTGTAGCTTGCACTTTATCCTCCTGACCATTATCTTTCATTTCACATAATGAGTGGATTCAATCCATTCGAATCCAGGGGGGAATTCTTTCCCCCCGAGATTCATAAAAAGTATAAAACCGAATTGTCACTTGGACAATCATTGTCGAGTTTTTTCCTATTCAGACTTACGCCTGGATCTTATCCACGACCTTCCAGAGCTCGCGTGCAACCTCAGAGGCTCTTCTGTAGATTTCTTCAGCGTCGCTTCTGACGAAGTGATGGTCCTCGTAAAGGAGCTTTCCGTTGACAATCGTGGAGTTCACATGGCCCGAGCTCATACCCCAGACAAAGTGTCCGGGAGCATTCTGCTGACAGAGCGGCGTCGGATTGTTGTAATCGAGAAGCGCAAGGTCCGCAGTATAACCCTCTTCTACTCTTCCGAGCTTCACCCTGCCGCCGAACTGTGATTCGACAAGTCTGTTTCCCCTGTTGAGAGCTGTCAGGAAGTCCGCCGGCCACCATGGACCGCCCTCATCCTTATGCTTGAAGAAACCGATCTTTATCTCCTCGAACATGTTACCGCCGCAGCCGTCGGTGCCGAGACAGAGATTCTTTATCATGGGAAGCTTTCCGTTGTACCCGATATGGTTGTTCATGTTTGAACGGGGGTTTACTGCAAAGAAGCAGTTACGTTCGTTGATGAGCTGGACTTCCTTTTCCGAGAGATGGACGCCGTGTACGATGAGCGTCTCGGGTCTCAGGAGATTGAAGGAGTCGAGCCTGTCGGCAATGTCCTTGTTGTAGAAGTGATGTGACCAGACACTGTCGTAGTCTGCCTCCGCAACATGGAGGTGCATGCCGCGCCCCGTTCTGTCCATGGCATCAGAGATCATCTTCAGTCCCTCGTCCGGAATTGTAAAGGGAGCATGTCCTCCGATTGTAGCCTCGCAGAGAACCTCTTCGCCCTTTTTCCGTCTTCTGTCGACCTCCTCGGCAAAGCGGATGTTCTCCCCGACTCCCTCCTCGACTTCCTTCATACCTCTGTTGCGGTCGGTGACCTCATAGCATGTGGAGCCTCTGACTCCGATTTCCTCCATACCTCTCGCGATTGTGGAAAGCGAGCCGGAGATATATGAAGGGGAAGCATGATGATCGACACAGCTCGTGGTGCCGCAGCTTATTGCATCAAGCGAGCAGATGAGTGACGAATAGTATGTGCTCTCCTCCTCGAGACCTCTGTCGAGTCTCCACCACCACTCCTTGAGAACCTGGATGAAGTCCGTCTGGGGGCCGGCCGAGATGAGCATGCCGCGGCTGAGGCCCGAATAGTAGTGATGATGTGCGCAGACGTTACCGGGAATGAGGGTCTTTCCTCTTCCGTCGATGATTTTTTCTGCACTCAGGCCTTCCGCCTTTCCCTTTCCCACTGCCGTTATTCTGGATCCTTCGATCACGACATCCACATCCTCAGTCACCTCGAAAGGCGGCTGGGTCTGCATTACTCTTACATTCTTTATGATGATATCTGCCATTTCTTATTCCTCCACAGGACCGAGAAGATATGAATACGATATGAACACTGTCTCGATGAGGGCCTTTATTCTCTCGTCAACTTGAGCATCGAGTCTGCCGTCACGGTCGATTCTGCCCTTTACGATCTTTCCTTCCACGCGGATTGCAACTTCGTCATTTTCAGAGTAGAAACCGCTGTTGGTGCTGTTCTCGAAGTCGTCCATTCTGCTGAAGAGGGTGAACTTCCTGAGGTACGGTCCTCCGTCGTGCGGACAGAATGATGCACAGTTGCCGCATTCGTTGCAGTATGCATCGAGATGGAGAATCTGGAACGGATCATCAAAGAGTCCGGTATCTCTGAGGTCGATCATGACGTTAGCCCTGTTGGGGCAGACCTCAGTACACTTGTTGCAGTAGTAGGAACATTCGATACATCTCTTTGCCTCTCTCTCGAAGAATGCTCTGCTGTCGCCGCCTTTTCTGAGAGGAAGTGTCAGGGATGCCTTCTTCTCCCTTATCTGGGCGAAGAACTCGTCTTCCTCCTCTCTGATCTCGTCGATGTCCTCCTCGTCATCTTCCTCTTCGATGATCTCCTCTTCGACAACCCCGTCTCCGGAGCAGGTGCATTCACCCGTGCATCCGCATTCCTTCTCCTCTTCGTCATCTTCTTCGGCAAGAATTGCGTCATAGACCCTGTCTATTGCTTCGTCGACTGCACTCTGTGCGCTTGCGATACATCTCACGACTGTGCTCGGCCCGCTCTTCGTGTCGCCGATAATCCAGACGTTTTCTTCGTCATCCGTTCCGATTGCCTCCAGAACTGCCTTGTCGGGCTTCTCGCCGATTGCCGAAATGAGGTATGTGCACTCGATTTCGATTCTCTCTCCGCTGTCGACGGGACGGCATCTGCCGGATGCATCCTTCTCGCCGAGAACCATCTTCGCCGCAGTCAGTCTGCCGTCTGTGAAGTCCACGGGATTGGTGAGGAACATGAACTTTATTCCGTCACTGACTGCCGCCTCGTACTCTTCTCTGTCGCAGGGCATCTCGTTCTCGCTTCTTCTGTAGATAACGGTCACACTCTCGACACCCGATGTCCTCTCTGCCATTCTCGCGGCATCCATTGCGGTATTACCGCCGCCGACTACGATGACACTCTTTCCGAGTTCGACCTTCTCTCCTCTCTTGCTCTTCGTGAGGAATGAGACTGCACTCTCCCTGGGACCGTTTCCGCCGACACGGGGATCATTGGGCTCTGTCGCACCGACAGATACGAAGATATATTCGTAGCCTTCCTTCTTAAGCTGGGCAATCGTCTTCTCCGTGTTGAAGAAGAACTTCACGCCGTGATCCTTTATAAAGGCAACATCCTTGTCGACAGCCGAAGACGGAATACGGAATTCGGGGATGACGTTCTTAACAACGCCGCCTGCAGTCGATCCCTTTTCGAATACCGAGGTGTCGAAACCGGCAAGAGAGAGGAAGTAAGCAGCACTCAGTCCTGCCGGCCCTGCGCCTATGACTGCCGCCTTTATATCTGAGGGTTCTTCGGGTTTATCCCAGAAGTCGGCCTTGAATTCATCAAATCCCTTCTCTGCACATAGTCTCTTGACTTCCCTTATCTGGACAGGACCTTCGTAATCCATTCTCGAGCAGTGATTCTGGCACTGATGGTCGCAGATCCAGCCCGTGATGTTCGGAAGTGCATTGGATGTATAGATGAGAGAGAGGGCCTCTGCGACTCTTCCCTCTCCCGCAAGAGCGACATACTCCGGAATGGGCTGGTGGATAGGACAAGCTTCCACGCACGGAGCAACATAACAGTCGAAGAGTTCAAGCGGTGTGCCGACCTTTGCACTGAATGTTCCTCTGTATTCCTTTCCTGCAATTCCCTTCGGATCGGAGACCTTCTCGACGAACTTTCTGAGCTTTGCCACATCGATGGTGTCCATCTTCCATGCGCCCTTCGCTTCTCCGCAGATTTCACACAGCTGCTTCATCTTTGCATATCCGCCGGGATGGAGCATGTCGGTTGCAAGCGTGATCGGATGGATTCCGGTTTCGAAGAGTTCCTTCACGGAAAGTGCCGAGACACCGCCGGAGTAGGAGATCGGAAGTGTTCCGTTGAATTCCTCGCTGAGAATAAGTGCAACACGTGTCGAGAGAGGAAGAAGGATTCTTCCCGAGCCGTATCTTTCGTCTCCGGGAAGCACATCCTGCGGGTTGACGTTGCCGAGCGTATTCGTGAGCTTGACGCCGAACTTTCTGCCTTCCTTCTTCGCAAGATCGACAAGACGGTGGAGCATTGCCTTTGCGTCGGAGAGCTGGAGGTCATGTTCGAAGCTCTCCCTCTTGAGGACGACGTAGTTGAAGCCGAGCCTGTCGAGAACTTCTCTGACAGTGTCGTAACCCAGAAGTGTCGGGTTGAGCTTGACGAATGTATCGAGATTCTTTTCTGTAAGAAGATATGAGCAGATCGCCTCGATCTCCTTTGGAGGACAGCCGTGCATTGTCGAAACCGTGACGCCGGGGCAGATATTCCTGCTGATTCTGTCAAGGGTCTTCAGGGCCTTATCACTTCTGTCCTCGAGTCCCGTTCCGTCCAGGAGGCCGTCGACGATTGCAGCCTTTGCCTCTGCAATGTATTCATCGAAGAGCGGCTTCTTTCCTGCGTCGATCATGCTGTCGATGAAGATCTGCATCTTCTCCTCTTTGATTCCCTCGAGGTTGTAACCGCAGGACATGTTGAAGATGAAGGACGGCTTTTCGACGACCTTGTCGTTCTTGAGGCTCTCGATTATGTGGAGTGCAATCCATGCCTTGAGATATTCGTCGTATGCCTTCTCGAGTGTATACTCGGTCGACCACTCTACGTTGTATCCTTCATCCCTTGCGTCGATACAGGGCTTTGCGATTTCAAGGTGATCCATGATCTGGACTGTCTTGAGCTCGATGAAGCGTGCGCCTACGAGGTAGGATGCGATTATGTTCTGACAAAGCTGTGTGTGCGGGCCCGCCGCCGGTCCCATCGGAGTCGAGCACTTCTGATTGAAGACGTCTACCCAGTTCTTCTCGCTGTCTGTGTAGAACTGTTCTCTGTTGATACTGAAAATGGAATCATGATTCTTGTATTCGCCTGCGATTCTCGAAAGAAGTTCGCCGAACGGAATAGGTCGCATTAAATCTGCCATGCGTATGTCTCCTCTTTTGTTCCACGGTGCTACCGTACTCGTATTTTCACCCACTTACAGGCCAAAGTCAAATAATTTTGCAACATTTCGCAACATCACCAACCCTCTTCTAAGAAGCTGCGGTTCTGTGCTATATAATAGATAAATAAGGAACGGTTAATCTCCGCTCCGTTAAATACTTATCGATATATAAAGGATTAATCGGAAAAATGATTGAAAGAACATTCATTGCTGTAAAACCCGATGCCGTACAGAGAGGCCTCATCGGAAGGATCATCACAAGAATCGAAGAAAAGGGTTACAAGATCATCGCACTCAAAATGCTCGAAGTCACCCCCGAGCAGGCGGCGGCACACTATGCCGAACACAAGGGAAAGCCGTTCTACGACGGTCTTGTGAAGTTCATCACATCAGCACCCGTCGTCGCAATGGTCGTCGAGGGAGAGGATGCGATATCGGGTATGAGACAGCTTATGGGAAAGACCAACCCGTCAAATGCCGAAGTCGGCACAATCAGAGGAGACTTCTCCCCTCTCATGAGCTCGAACTGCATCCACGGTTCGGACAGTCCGCAATCGGCCGAAAGGGAGACGGCAATCTACTTCACACAGGACGAGATGTGCACGAACTGGAAGACGATGTTTGAGATTATTAAAGAAAATCTCGAAAAATGACGAAAGAAAAGGGCGCCGCGGGTTGTGACGCCCTTCTTTTCTTCTGGAATCATTAAGAAGTGAGCTTTGCTGTGAGTATGTTCAGGCAGGTCTGCTTCGCGGATGATGCTCATGGTCTTTGCCATACTTTCGACTCTGCCTTCCGCGCGGCCGATACTTTTTTACCTGTGAAAACCCCGACGGTAAGAAAAGGTTCATACTGTTCTGGAAAGCAGAGAGAGTGACGGCATTGTCCCCGGGATGGACTGTCCTGTAGAAATCAGCAGGTAATCCTCCCGCATCACACAGAGTGCAAACGCTGTGTCCTTTATTTTACCGTTGGGAAGCAGACGCTTCTCGTCGATGATCCGGCTGTAGTATTCCAGAAAATCCTTCTTTTTCATGTTTTCCGGTTCTTGACATTTAAGAAGATAAGCGGGAATTCTCTGTAATTCAATTGCCGAGATGGTTGACGCATGCTGTCAACGCCCCGAAGGGGAACGCCGAGCGCGAGATGGTTGACACCATACTGTCAATACTCCGTAGAGAAACGTCAATCGTTATTTCTGATGGATATACAATCCCATAACTTTCTCGATTTTTGTGCTATATTCAATA
>CAVFZO010000029.1:0-21360 GCA_963626925.1 Clostridium sp. AM49-4BH | reverse complement strand
TCAAAGAGTTCGCTTCCTGCTTCCCTGATAATATAGGACTTTCCTGCCTTGCGCCGTCAATCACAAGGATTCTTTCTGAATCGGATTTGAGATAGTCCGTGATGCAGCTTTTTATTTTTCTGAACATTTTCACACTTTTCCTTGTTTAAGACGCGCTGTAAAATACACTTTTCCGTAAATATTGATGCTTGAAATATACACTTTTTCTCAGGATAAATCAAACCGATGTTCTTTTTTTCGTTTGTAAAAAAGAAAAATGTTCACTTGTACACGACTGATATAGGGAATATGATAGATAAAAGAATAGCGATTCCCATTTCCATTTCTAAATAACAAAGGAGCGATTTGATGAATACAGATAAAATCGGCGCAAAAATCCTTGCTGTTGCCGGTAAGGGCGGCGTTGGTAAGACCTCTCTTGCGGCAGTCATGGTCAAACTCCTCGTCTCCGCCTGTCCCGATAAGCGTATTCTTGCCATAGATGCAGACCCCGCAGTGGGACTCTCCACAGCACTGGGCGTGGACGTGAAGCTTACGATCGACGATATCAGGAAGGAGGTTGTCGCCGCGGCAGGAAAGGGAGAGGCGGACAGAGCCGTGGAACTTCTTGGAGAGGCGAGATACCGTATCTTCGACGCACTGGTTGAGAAGGACGGCTTTTCCTTCATCGCAATAGGACGGCCGGAGGCTGCCGGATGCTACTGCAAGGTCAACGGTTACCTCAAGGAGGTCATCGCACTTCTTGCCGGGAACTATGATTATATCGTAATAGACGGAGAGGCCGGAATCGAGCAGATCAACCGCCGTGTCATGGAAAAGGTGACACACCTTATCCTGGTTACGGACTCTTCAAAGAAGGGTACAGAGGTTGTAAAGACCATCAAAGAGGTGGCGGACGACCTTGTGATGTACGACAGAATCGGAGTTGTTGCCAACCGTCTTCCCGATCTCTCCGTCAGAGAGTATATGGACACCGGTGATATCCCGGTCCTTGCATATATATTATCGGATTCCTCCCTGGCGGAGTTCGACCTCAGGGGAAAGAGCGTCTTCTACCTCGACGATGATTCCACCATCGTCAGGGGGGCGCGGAAAGCACTGGTCAATATGGGTATTCTTGAAGATGAGGGAGGTATGGCTTGAAAGACCTGAGGCACCTTTACTATTTTGAAAAATTACTCGAAGAAGCCAACAACGATCTTGTGAGAAGGGCGCAGGGCGAAGGACTGAAGTGCATTGCAACGACATGCGAGAATGTTCCCGAACCGCTTCTTAATCTCCCCGGAGTCTTCTCCGTCAGGCTGCGTGCACCCCGTACCGGTTCTATGGACATGGCGACATACTACATGACGAGTTTCCTCTGCGAATATTCGAGAGCACTCCTCGAAAGGGCGATTGAAGGGGGTTACAACTTCGTCGACGGCGTCGTGACCCCCGACGGATGCTCCATGATGAACCGCTGTGTGGAGAACATGGAGCTGCTGAAGACCATGGGGGAAGGCAAGAAGGGCTTCTTCTGGCAGTACATGGAGATTCCCCAGAAGAACGATGAGAATGCGCTTGAAATGTACACTCTCCAGTGCCGCAACCATATTCTGAAGCCCCTTGAGGAAAACTACGGTATCGACATATCGGATAAAGCTGTGCGGAAGGCTGTTCAAGAGCACAACGAGGTATGCCGTCTTATCCGCGAGATCGGCTCATTCCGTAAAGAAGAGAAGCCCCGGCTTACCGGCTATGAGTACCATATCATCACAATGGTGAGCTATGTGGTGCCCAAGTATCTCATTATAGATGCTCTCAGGGAGACGCTTGAGGAAATCAGAGGACGTGAGCCTGACGATAAGAGATACCGTGCCCGTGTCGTCTTCGTCGGCTCCGAAGTCGATGACGTGGACGTTATAAAGCTTGTGGAGGAATCGGGGGCCTATGTATGTGCCGACCGCTTCTGCTACGGCTCGTTTCCGGGGCGTGACGAAATCATTCTCAACGATGAGGAGGATGCAGTGAGACAGATCTGCCGCGCTGTGCAGGAGAGGGCACAGTGTCCGCGCTACTGGGATACGGCGAAGATGAACGGAAGGCGCAGCTATGTTGCCGCACTTGCAGAGGAATATCGTGCGGACGGCATCATATATGAGCAGATGAAGTTCTGTGATCCCTGGGCTTACGAGCGCATGGTCGGCACGATAGTACTGCGCGAAGAGCACGGCTATCCTGTGCTTGCAGTCGACAGGCCCTATACAATAGGCTCCTCGGGACAGATGAGAACGCGTGTGCAGGCATTCGTGGAGAGTATCGAAATAAAGAAAATCCAGGGAGGCAGGAAATAATGGCGAAAGAGACAGGTGCCGAGGCACTCGGCAGATTCTTCACCGACGGGAAAGTGAGAAAGAGGCGCGAGTGGCGCGGCCTGAGGGATACCTTCTATGACTACACTCGCTGGCTTTACATAATGAAGCAGCTTGCCGGATTCATTATGAAGCCGAGGAACATAAAGGCGATGTTCCGTTACCGCTGGATGGCGTCCTATCTGGCAGTCCCGATGATGGTCGACAAGCATACCCAGGGCCTCAGGGGACCGTATCTGAGAATGGCCCACCTCGAGCAGGATCTCGTCGTCTACGATGTTGCGAAGCTTCTGGACAATCTGTTTCGCGGAGACCGCCGTATCGGGAACGACAGGAAGTTCTCCGATAAGGTTGTCCTCGTCGACGAGAACGAGATGACAGCCGTCATGATGGGATTCCCCACTCTGAAAGGACTCTCGCGTGAGACGCCCTCGACATATGTGCCGGTCCTTCTCAATCAGACTGCGGCCCTCCACTATATCGACGTGGCACAGGAGTTCGGACTTGCCGGGGATGTATGTCCCATGCCGGAAGCCGAGCTCGGGGTTTCGATTGATGACGATGCACCTGTTCTGGGAGCCTGCGCCGTGCAGTGCAACACCACCTGTGACGGTTCTCTTCTGAGTAACGGCGCCATCGCAAAGAGACTCGAGGGGGAGGACGGTATTCCGATCTTCCAGCTTGCGGCACCCCTGAGGCACAGAGAGGACGATGTGCAGGAATATGCGGCACAGGAGATAAGGAACTGCATCGCATTCATCGAAGAGAAGACGGGGGAGAAGTGGGACTGGGAGTACTACTTCGAGTGCGCAAAGCGTGTCAACGAGTCCACGCGTCACCGCATGGAATGGCTCGATATGAACAAGACGGACTACCCCCAGGTCTTCGGTTCCAACCTTGCACTCTATACGGAGACCAACTACATGGCCGTATGCGGAAAGGTTCCCGAGTTCGTCAACGTCGACCGTAAGCTCACGGCACTTGCAGAGAAGGCCTACAGGGAGAAGAAGATGATGGCGAGGGAGTACCGTCACCGCGCCATCGTGTGGGGTGTGCAGTCACACTTCTACATGGATTTCCTCCTCTGGATTCTGAACTGCTGGGGAATCGTTCCGCTGACAGATATGCTTTCAATGGTCAACACCGACATGATTGCCGAGGAGGATACTCCGGAGAACAGGGAAAAGGCCTATTATGATATGGCATGGCTTACGGAGAACATGATCATGAGAAACCGCACCCACGGCGGCTACAAGGTGCTCCTGGATGAACTCTGGGAATACTGCGAGGAGTTCAATGCCGACATGGTCATTCTCTGGGAGCATATGTCATGCAAGGCCCTAACCGGCATGCACGGTCAGTTCGAGGAGAAGGCCAGAGAGAAGGGTATCCACCTTGTCTGGGTGACGCACGATCTCTTTGATCCCAGGATTGTATCGCGGCAGGGGGTAAGAGATCAGATCAACCGTTACATGAGAACGGTATTCAAGGAAGAGCCTCTCGATCCGTCGCTTGAAATACTGAGCGACGAGCATTCATGGTGAAGAAGGAGAAAGAAGATGAAATATTACGGCGGATGTGATTCCGGATCAACTTATACAAAGTGTGTTATTATCGACGAGACGGGAAAGATGGTGGCTGATGTGACGCTGAGAAGCCGCATCAATGCCCTGCTTTCCTGTGAAGAGTCCATCGAAAAGGCTGTTGCCCGGGTGCCCGAGCTCACCTCTCCCGGTGATCTGGCCTATCTTGTGGGCACCGGCTACGGGCGCAACAAGGTGCCTTCTGCCGACGAGAACATCTCTGAAATCTCCTGTCACGCAATGGGCGTTCACGTCGCCGATCCCTCCGTCAGGGCCGTTATCGACATCGGGGGACAGGACGTGAAGGGAATTGCCGTCGACAGGGACGGGACTGTCCTGAACTTTGCGATGAACGACAAGTGCGCCGCGGGAACGGGACGTTTCTTCGAGGCTATGGCGAAGGCGTTCGAGATGGACCTCAGCGAATTCTCGAAGCTCTCCCTGAAGGCAAAGAACGTAATTCCCATTACTTCCCAGTGCACAGTCTTTGCAGAGTCGGAGGTCATCTCCCTCGTGGGAGAGGGTAAGCCGATGGACGAGATCGCCGCTGGAATCGAACTCTCCGTTGCAAAGCGCTGCTTCGTGATGGCGAAGAAGGCGGGCGCCGTGGAATCCATCACCCTCACAGGCGGATGCGCGAAGAACGACGGCCTCAGGGCGGCCATTGAAAAGGTATTGAACCTCCGTGTCATAGATCTCCCGATAGACCCTCAGCTGATGGGTGCTCTCGGAGCGGCGGAGTTTGCACGCCAGAAGGGAATGGCGAAGGAGAGGTGATTGTATGGCACTCTTTCTCAACATACTGCTGATAGTTTTAATCGTGCTTGCTGCTCTCTTTGTTCTGAGCTTCATAGTCTATTTCTTCAATCTCGACATGAAGCTTACGGCCCTGATTGAACCCCTGTTGCAGAAACACTACGACAAGATCAGGAGAGACACTCATCTATGAGACTCTATGACGAGATCATCAGAAGGACCCTGAGCCTCCTTGAAAAAGGGGAGGGAAGAAGACTTTACTCCTCTGGTGATTGTCCGCCGGATAAAAGAGACTGGCCGGACGGCGGAAGGGCTATGATGATCCTCCTCTCCGATACGGCCTATGAGCTGGGAGGGGGTTCCCTTCCCGCCGTGGGAAATACACTTCTGACGACTGACGCCTCACTCGTTCCCGGGGACGCGATATGGCTCATAGGAAAGGACCTCGGAGAAATAAGAGCGGACACCCCCTATGCAAGAATCGCCGTCGTGCGGGTGAGGGAGGACGCCATCGGGACGGGGGACAGGCTCTACAATGCGATTAGGAATATCAGCGCATTCCGCTATCACGTACATCCATCGGGCTTCATGCTCCGTGTCTCCTCCTCCCTTGAGAGGGAGAGTGTCAGGGTGGCGCGTAAAAGTTTAGAGGAAGGCCTTGGATTCACCGCTGTCGGCCTCTCCATGCTGAAGACACTCCATATGTATAAGGAAGTCGAGGAGGCAGAGATCATTTTCATTACGGATCCCGGTGTCGATTACGGGGAGCTGAAGAATGAAGTCAGAAGAACAAAAGAGATCACATCGGCAATCGACCATATGCTGAAGGATGTCAATATGGACTGTGCATCATGCGCCCTGGAGGAGGTCTGCGATTCCGTCGAGGACCTCAGAAAAATGCATTTCGGCATCAGCGAACAGATAAAAAAGTAGACATAAATGGAAAAGACGATAGAGAATAGTAAGAGGAAGGTGCAGATATCATGGATATGAACAAGTACAACGAATGGCCCGCCAATCACAAGGGCGACAAGAATCCGAGCCCGAAGATCATAGCTCTGGGAAAGCGCATCACAGATGTCGCCGCGCACATGATCGGAGGCGTCAAGGCCGAGGACCCTGAATACTGGGGTCTTGCGGAGATTATCACCGAGGAGATGGCGGAGGTGGGTCTCACGATGAAAAAGCGTGTGCATTACACGTTCGACCAGCTCTGTGAAATGAATAAGGAGAAGGTTGCCGAGAAGGGAAGAGACGGCTTCCAGAAGCTCCTGGATGAAATGTCATATGTAGGACTTCTCGAGTACGATTACGGCTATCATTACGACCATAACGGCCGTACGGCACCTCCGTCGGAAAGACGCTACTGCCTTCCGATGTTCGTACCCGGATCGGCTGAGCTCTTCAACATGGAGGAGGTTCCGGGCGATCTCAACAGGAATCCGAGACTTGAGCAGCATCCCGATGTCGCTTCATTCTTCGAACGCATGACATACATCCCCCTTGAGGGAATAACGCAGATGGTACCTCCGGGAGGCGCAGGAGTGGGCATGCATGTCATCCCCGTCGAGAAGTCGATCTCGATGACAAGCGAGGCTGTCGACTTCGAGAAGCTCTCGTACTGGCTTTCAAAGTACGAGGGAAAGATAGGTGTCGGACGCTGTTCCTGCCGTGCATCGCGCAAGGTGATCGGCGAAGGGGTTGCGGATGACGATGCCGAATGGTGTATCGGCGTTGGTGACTTTGCCGATTACTGCCGTGAGACGGGAAAGGGACATGATATCACCAAGGAGGAGGCTCTCGCCATCCTCAAGAAGGCCGAGGACAACGGATTCGTGCATCAGATCACGAACATCGACGGTGAGAACAAGATCTTCGGTATCTGCAACTGCAACGTGAACATCTGTAACGCACTGCGTACTTCCCAGCTTTTCAATACTCCCAATATGTCGCGTTCGGCTTATGTAGCACATGTCGACAAGGACAAGTGCGTAGCCTGCGGACGCTGTGTCGAGTACTGCCCGGCCGGTGCAACGAGGCTGGGGCAGAAGCTCTGCAAAGCAGACGGAACGGAAGTGAAGTACCCCAGACAGGTTCTCCCCGACAGGATAAAGTGGGGTAAGGAATTCTATGATCCCGATTACAGGGACAATAACCGTATAAATACACACAAGACAGGTACGGCTCCGTGTAAGACTGCCTGTCCTGCGCACATTGCCGTTCAGGGATACCTCAAGAAGGCTGCACAGGGAAAGTACGATGAGGCTCTCGCCCTCATCAAGAAGCAGAATCCCTTCCCCGCTGTATGCGGACGTGTCTGCAACAGACGCTGTGAGGATGCTTGTACAAGAGGCACCATCGACGAGGCGGTTGCAATCGATGCCGTCAAGCGCTTCATCGCAGAGCGTGACCTCAAAGCGGAAACAAGATATGTTCCGCCGGTAGTCGTTGCAGGAAGTATCCACAAGAACGGCTGGGACGAGAAGATCGCCGTTATCGGAGCCGGCCCGGCGGGACTCTCATGTGCATACTACCTTGCCGAGAGAGGCTACAAACCGACGGTATTCGAGAAGAACGAATTCCCCGGCGGTATGCTCAGATACGGTATTCCTTCCTACAAGCTGGAAAAGGATGTCATCGATGCCGAGATTGATGTATTGCGTGAACTGGGTGTCGAGATAAGAACGGGAGTTGAAGTGGGGAAGGACGTCACACTTTCCGAACTGCGTTCCCGGGGCTACAAGGCATTCTATATCGCCGTCGGGTGCTCTTCGGGGCGTCTTCCCGGAATCGAGGGCGAAAATGCAGAAGGCACATTCACGGCGCTTGATTACCTGAAGGAAGCAAACTGCGGAGGCAGGGAATTCGGAGGTAGAGTCGTCGTTGTCGGCGGCGGCAATGTTGCCATCGATGCGTCCCGTGTCAGCGCAAGAAACGGGGCGGCAGAAGTTACACAGCTCTGTCTGGAGTCCGAAAAGGAGATGCCGGCATCGGATGAAGAGGTACGTGAAGCGCAGGAAGACGGCGTTGTCATCAGATGCGGCTGGGGCCCCGGGGAGGTTCTCGTCACTGACGGGAAGGTGAGCGGTATTGTCTTCAAGAAGTGTGTCTCTGTTTTCGAGAATGTGGACGGACGCATGAAGTTCGCTCCGAAATATGACGAGAACGAGACAATCACAATCGAATGCGAGCGCGTAATCTTCGCAATAGGACAGCAGACGATGTGGGGAGATCTCCTCAAGGGTGAGAATGTTGAGTTCAAGGGACCTGCTCTCCAGGCTGACGGACTGACATACCAGGTGAAGGGAGCTCCGGACCTCTTCATCGGCGGCGATGTGATGACGGGCCCGAAGTTCGCCATCGACGCAATAGCTGCGGGACACTGGGCTTCCGAATCCCTCCACAGGTACGTTCAGAACGGCCATATGACCATCGGCCGCAACAGGTGGGAGTTCATCGAACTCGATAAGGATGATATCCGCGTGGAGAGTTATGACAATTCCTCACGTCAGAGAGAGGGTTTTGATTCCTCACTCGGAAAGAGATCATTCAGGGATGCACATATCGCACTTACAGAGGAGCAGGTGAAGAAAGAGACTTCACGCTGTCTCGGATGCGGTGCTACAGTCGTCGATCCCAACAAGTGCATAGGCTGCGGCGTATGTACCACGAAGTGTGAATTCGATGCCATCACGCTCCACCGCGACCATCCGGAGTGCACGAAGATGATCACCGCCGAAGACAAGTTCAAGGCAATACTTCCATACCAGCTGAAGCGTGCAGTCAAGATCGTCTTCTCTCCGAAGAACGAAGAGGAGAAGGCTGCCATCAAGGCACATAAGGAAGCAAAGAAAGGGAAATGATTTCCTTTTCCCGATACAAAGGGCCCGGAATCTGAAACCGGGCTCTTCCTCTCTCTTGAGGGAGGTGCAAGGATCTTACACATAGATGAGCTTTGAAGCTGCCTGAAATATGGAGAGAGAGTCAGAATGCCCCACGGTGTATCTCTCTGATGGTAGATAATGTGAACATTTTCAGTATTTCTCCCGCTATCCGTTTACCTTAATACGAAAATCGGGATAATTGAACCAATGAAAAAGAACAGAATTATCATCACCCTGTTAATACTGACAGCAGTACTTTCGTCACTCAGCGCCGCAACGCTTGATGAAATACTCTCAAGCGCCAAAGCGAGCAGCCTGTCGTATCAGAATATGCTTCTGACATATCAGAACGGACTTCTCTCGATCAGCCAGCTCGAGGAGAGTGACAAGGTCGGCGTCAATGTAAGCGCTACGGTGAATCCCCTTCTTGATTACGGCACTGACAGCTACGGCCTCGGCGCCTCACGAGAGACAGCAGATCTCACGGGGGATGAGCAAACTGACAGTTACGGCCTCAGCGTATCACCGAAAGTAACAGTCACACTTCCGAACGACGGGAAGACAACTATTTCTGCAGGGGGCTCCCTCACCACAAGGTACAAGAGCGGGGAGACAGACGGCAGCGGCAGTCTCGGAGTTTCCCATACCTTCGATTTTTCCGGCTACTCGGATGACACCTCGGAGAATCTGAATTATACATCAACCAAATACTCAACAGAGCGCACCCGCCGGATGAACGAGCTTAACTTCGAGAAGACCGTCCTCTCGACGATTTCCTCGATATTGAGTGCGGAGAGCAGTCTCGCGGATGCAGAGTTCCGCCTCGAGAAGCAGCAGACAGCCTATGACAAGCTCGTGGCACTCAAGACATACTCCGAGACTTCAAGTGTATATATGAATACAGTCAATACCCTGAACTCCCTCAAGAGCTCGCTCGAAGCATCAAAGGAGCAGTACAATCAGCTTCTTATGCAGTACAAGACACTGACCGGGCTTGACTGGGACACGATAGAGGGCCTTGAGGCTCCCTCTCTCACGCTCACAACCTACGAGAACGGAAACACAGAGGTTCTGATCCAGTCGCTCAATGCCGAGAGCAGCGAAGAGACATACAAGAAGACAGCAGCCCTTGCCAATCCCTCGTCCCTCAAGGCGTCCCTTGATGCCTCCCTCACATCCGACCTCACTTTCTCCGTTTCGGGTTCAGCTCAATATACGGCGAAGAACTGGAACGTTTCCGTCTCCCCGTCAGTGAATGTGACGAAAAGCGGAAAGGCAACACCGTCTCTGACGATCACAGGCAGCTGGAGCAACGACACATCCTCCTCTGACAAGGAGATAAGCAGGGCCCTCAATAATGCCCAGAGCGCAGCCAACAGCTATCTTGAGACTCTTAGCGAGTATCAGCAGAATGCGGCAGGCTATGCGCTGAAGATTCTCGAGTGGAACAGCAAACTCAGCCAGGCCGGAACTACACTGGAGTACAAAAAGACACTTCTTGAAAATACACAGGCCCTCTATGACCTCGGACTCGAGACTGAGGAGAACCTGAAGAGTGCTGAACTCGATTATTCTTCGAGTCAGACAGACTACACACTTACGATAATCGAAGGCCTCTCACTCGAGCGTGATCTGGCAATCTTCGCGCTATAAGGATCAAGGAAATCAAAATGGATAAGAAAGAAGAAGTAGTAATGAGCGAAAGCGAGAGACAGGAGAGGAAACTCAGGCAGGCGCAGGCTGCAAGAAAGAGACGCAGGAGAATAAAGAGCCTCGTGGGATGGCTTGTCGTCATCTTCATCGTCGCCCTGGTTCTCTTCTGGTTCCTGAAGATGAAGAAGGAGAGTGAAGCCCAGATAGCGGCACTCCAGAATGCGAACAGCAGCATAGAGTACACGGCAACAAAGAGCAGGTACGTGAAGAGTATCGACATATCGGGAAACGTCGTGGCTTATGACAAGCAGGAGGCGAACTTCCGTTCCTCCGGCGCCGTTACGGGTGTATTCGTCAAGGTCGGCGATACTGTCACCAAAGGCCAGGTCCTTGCAACCATCGACGACTCTTCGCAGCAGTCGAATCTCCAGGATATAGAAAATCAGATTGCCGAGGCCAGAATCAGCGGCTCTGTAAGGCAGCTCGAGCTTCTTGAACTCAAGAAGAAGAATGCCGAGGAGCAGCTCTCCTATACAACACTTACCGCATCCTTCGACGGCATCGTATCGAAGGTGAGCGTTGCCGAGAATGACTATGTCGCCGCAGGTACGACTGTGATTACAGTCATTGACGTCTCCAGACTCAAGACTACAGTCGAAATTGATGAAATCGACATGCAGTACATCGAAGAGGGACAGACAGCTACTCTTTCCTTCGACTCTCTCCCCGGACAGAGTGTAGAGGCCTACGTTTCCTATATCCCGATGGAAGGAAGATACACAACGCAGGGAATCGGCGTGGTAGATGTCGAGATGATAATTGAAAATCCCCCGTCAGGACTCAGAACAGGATACACGTTCACCGGATCGATTGACATGGAGCAGGATGTCGAGATGCTTCTCATTCCGTCCTCCTCCGTATCGACAGAGAGGGGAGGAAAGACCTTCGTTACAGTGAAGAAGGCTGACGGTTCGACGGAAAAGAGAACTGTGACCGTCTCTTATCTCGGGGAAGGCTACAGCCAGGTGCTCTCCGGCCTCAGCGAAGGTGAGACAGTAACCTACCAGTCATCGTCAGAGGGCAGCGGCTTCGGTATAATGATGGGAGGTTTCTGATGTCTTCCAGTGTTATAGAGCTTGTTAATGTAAGGCGCTATTACCTTGTGGGAGAATATATCGTGAAGGCTCTTGACGACGTTTCGCTGAATATAGAGAGAGGCTCATTTACCGCTATAATGGGGCCCAGCGGAAGCGGCAAGTCCACTCTCATGAACCTCATCGGATGTCTTGACACCCCGACTAGCGGTTACATAACAATCGGCGGCGAACTCACCAACGGTATGGATGAATCGGAGCTTGCCTTTCTGAGAAACCAGAAGATAGGCTTTGTCTTCCAGCAGTTCAATCTCCTGGGCAAACTCAATGCCCTTGAGAATGTCATGACGCCGATGGTCTACTCCATGGTTTCCCATAAGGAGAGAAGGGAGAGAGCAGAGATTATGCTCGAGAAGGTCGGGCTCAAGGACAGGATGAAGCATCTCCCGAGCGAACTCTCCGGCGGTCAGAAACAGAGGGTGGCCATCGCGCGTGCCCTTGTCAATGATCCCGATATTCTCCTTGCCGACGAGCCGACCGGCGCTCTCGACACCAGGACGGGACATGAGGTCATGGGGCTCTTCCAGGAGCTTAATGAGGAAGGACGTACAATCGTCTTTGTCACACACGACAGAAAACTTGGTCTGCAGTGTCCGGAAAGGGTTTTTCTCCGGGACGGAAGGATAGTGGAAGAAGATGCTGCTCGAGAACTTTAAACTTGCCATAAAGAGTATGGTTACAAGCAAGATGAGAACCTTTCTTTCATTGCTTGGGATCGTGATAGGGGTCGGCTCTGTTGTTGCCATCATGACCCTCGGTGAAAGCGTCAAGGGGTCAATCAACGAAGAAATGAATCTTTCGGGGATGGACCTTGTCACACTTTCCAATATGGGCTCCAACACAGTCTTCAACGAAGAGCTCGGCTATTCGATCAAGGAAAGTGTGAAAGGCATAGACAACGTTGCCATACGTGACGCCGGCAATGCCACGGTGAGACACGGCCAGGAATCGGAAAGCGTTACAATCTACGGCGTATCATCAACATTTGGTGATATGCAGAAGCTTGAGATCATGGACGGCTCCTTCTTCTCGATGGAAGATAATATGAACAGGGAGCGTGTTGTGGTCCTCGGCTACGACGTTGCCATGGATCTCTTCCCCGGAGGTGATGCTCTCGGAAACTATGTATCCATATACCGCACACAGGCAAAGACGTACAGGGTGATCGGCGTTCTTGAGGACACTTCCGAATCTTCGACGAGCAATACCAACAACAACGTCTATATGCCGTACTACACGTACAGCCAGAATATAAGGAAGATGACCAGTGTCTCGACATACTACTTCCAGGTCGCAGATGATTCCTCTGCAACGGATGTGGCATCCGATATAAAGACATACATGTCATCCCTTACATCATCAGATGAGTACTACGTCTCCACAGCCCAGGAGTTCCTCGATATGGCGAACTCGATCATGGAGATGCTGACAACCTTCCTTTCCGCCATCGCCGCCATCTCCCTCGTAGTCGGCGGTATCGGAATCATGAACATCATGCTTGTCACGGTTGTGGAGAGAACGAGGGAGATAGGTATCAGAAAGGCTCTCGGAGCCACCCCGAAGACCATCAGACACCAGTTCCTCGTCGAGGCTATGGTCCTCTCGATATGCGGTGGCATAATCGGAATCCTCTTCGGCGTGAGCGTGAGTTATGTCGTTGCATCAGCTCTTTCCTATACTCTCAAACTATCCATGATGTCGATTATACTTTCCATTGTCTTCTCGTCGGCAGTCGGTATCTTTTTCGGCTGGTACCCTGCAGCCAAGGCATCATCCCTTGATCCCATCCAGGCTCTTTCCTACGAGTGAGTATGGATTGATACAGAAACAGAGACTGGGGGTGTTACAAAAGTCAAAAACTCAGCAATCCCCCGTTTTCTTATTTTTTTAAATTACAACAAAATAAAAATGGAAGGGTGTTACGAAATCGTACTTTTGTAACACCCCATCTGTTTACAGCAATCCCTGCATAAAGAAGCAAAGTCGGTTGTGCCGTGGCCTGCGGCTTCTCACCTTTTGTCCTCTTGCTCGAGAATCCCGAGAGCCTTTTCATAAAGCTGTAGTTTCTTTTTCCATCCGGGAGTTATAACTTCCATTCTCGATTGATTCATGTTGTGTTCGAGGTCTGCTTTCTTGACGGCACGTGCGATGCTGTTTTCTTTCACCTTTTCAATGTACTCAAGGTACGGTGTTCCTTTTCTATGGGTGAGCACCTTGACAGCCTCGATGACAGGGGATGGAAAACCCTCCCTTTCAAGGTCGGAGAAGGTGAGAGAAGTGTCTTCGACGGTGTCGTGTAGAAGTGCGGCGAGGGTAGTATTTTCGTCAGTCATCTTCGACGCAACCTCATAGGGGTGATAAACGTAGGGAACTCCCGCTTTGTCCTTCTGGTTCCTGTGTGCTTCAAACGAAATGATGAGTGCCTTTCTTGTCAGTGGTGTATATATCATGAAAGCCTCCTTGTCTTTTTCAGAGTAGAGGAAAGGAAAGCTGCTGTGTTAGCCTCACGGGCTATATTTCATAGAACCGGAAGCGACAGATGATCGAGTGTTTCATTGAGACTGAAAATATCCCAGTTTCTGTTGATGATGAAATATTCCACTACGATGTCACGCTTGTCTGCGTGTGTGAAGGCCAGTCCTGCACTTCTGAGAAGGTCCTTCGTCTGCGGCAGGTCCAGGGAGAGTGCGAGGGCGAGCGCGAGGACGGTCTCCTTCGTCGGCTGGTAGCCGCGGCGGCTTCTGATCTTCGAGAAGTGCTGCGGCGTTATTCCCGCTTTCCTGTAGACTCCGACTTCGCTTTCGTTTTTCTCCCTTATGAGGCGCATGAGCATCTCGGAGAACGATTCGTTCTTTTCTTTTTTGATGAACTCCTCGAGAGTGCTGCTTCTTGCAGCATCGTGGAGTGGATGCGGTTCGTTTTCCTTTATGAAGTCAAGTATTTCGTCTTTTGTCATCACAGCGATTATAGCAGAAAAGATTGGATTGTACTCTTTTTTATCGTGTAGAATGAAGAAAACGGGGAGCTTTTCCGGTGAAGAGAAATATTTTTTGGGCGGTTGTTATTATGTCTTTTCTTTCATTTGTTTCATGTAAAAGCGATGATGTTGTGTATAAATACAGAAATACCGGAATTTATGAGGATATAGCTCTCTCGTCCACTGTCTACAGAAAGGACGAAACGGAGCTCCGCATAAGAGGGATTGAGAGTGAGTATCTGACTGTAGTTGCTTACGACAGGGACTTCAACTATCTGGATGAAATAACATACGAGAGAAGAAAAAACAGTCTGATACTGAAAGGTGATGATGCCTCAAGAATAAGCGGCCTCAAGATTTCGGAATCGCTTTATGGCTGGACAGTATATCTGAGAAAGCTCGACAGCATCCAGTTTGCATCCCTTTTTGAAATGACTGTTCTCGACGCAGAGAGCGAGGTCTACGGGGACAGGGAGAAATACTACACGAAAGAGGAACTCGAAAGTGAAAGAAAGAGAGAGGAAGAGATGAAGAGAGAGACAGAGGAGGCCTTCGCTCTCCTTTACGGCACATGGCTTGGCGACAGTGACGGGGACAGAATTGTCTTCACTCCCGGGGCAGACAACAGTCTTTATGGCATGCTGTACTTCGTCTATGAGGGAAATGCGGAGGAGGACAGCTTCTATGCAGACGTGGCATGGGTCGATGATTACGAGGACGGCACTCTCCACATAACACTCTCGAGCAGAGGAGCAACAACGGCGCCCGTGAACCTTGTTTACGACAAGGAGGACGGAACTTTCGTATTCGGGGGAACCATATACAGAAGAGAGCGGAATTGAAATGTCATTATCGACACTCCCGCTTTTGTGATTGCCATTGTATCATTGAGAAAAGGAGCTCGACGTGGATCTTGAAAGAACAGCATGCAATCTCAACATCATAGCCGACTATCTTGCAGTGAGGGACATCGGCTCTCTGACCTCCGATGAGCTTTACAGGAGGTATGGTTTATTCTGTGCCGACACCGCCGTCCTCTTCGGAGGAAGCATCCTCCAGGGGGGAGATGAGTTTGCATCTGCAATACAGAATGCCGTTGCATCGAAGTACATCATCGTCGGGGGTGAGGGCCATACGACCGATGCGCTGAGAAAAAGGATGAAT
The DNA here is from genome assembly GCA_963626925.1 of Clostridium sp. AM49-4BH. Taxonomy (GTDB): domain Bacteria; phylum Spirochaetota; class Spirochaetia; order Sphaerochaetales; family Sphaerochaetaceae; genus Ornithospirochaeta. The sequence continues at coordinate 5,838 of CAVFZO010000029.1, read as the reverse complement.
GAGGAGTGCCCGCAGATAGAGACCGGCGGGCGGAGCGAAGCGGAGTGCTTCAACGCATACATATCGGAGAAATACGGCGTCAAGGCCGACTATCTTGAGACGGAGTCGTGTAACTGCGGCAGCAATATCACAAAACTTCTTGATCTTTTCGAGAGGGAGAAGATTCCACATAAGAGCATTATCATGATTCAGGACGCAACGATGCAGAGACGCACGGATGCCACAATGAGGAAGTATCTTGACGGAGAGGAAATCGTCATAAATTATGCCTCGTACCGAGCTACTGTCGTTTCGACATTGAAGGAGCTTATCTACCTCAGGCCCGTTCACGGAATGTGGAGCATCGGGCGCTACATTTCACTGTTGATGGGGGAAATAGTCCGCCTCAGGGATGACGAAGACGGCTATGGGCCGAAGGGAAAGGGCTTCATCGCCCATACCGACATTCCCGAAGAAGTGGAGAAGGCATACTCAGAGCTTCTTCCCGTCTACGGAGAAGGGCGGACTGCCAATCCGGCCTCTCTGCCGGAATAACTGTCATGTCTTTGCATATACTTCTATGAAAGGACTGAAGATGACCAAGAGTGAAAGAAGAATATATCTCATAGGGGAACTTCTCAAGGAAAAAGAAGGGACACGGGATGATGGTATTCCCCGGTCCGAAGAAGGGACAGAGGACATTGCTGAGGAGCCTCATGAACACGGGAGAACCCGAAGAGATCAGCACTTCTTTCCTCTCCATCCAGGACGAATACCTCAAAGAGGAGATAGAGGAAAGGGAATAGTCGATGCTTCTCTACTTCCCTTAATCGGGAAGGGGATATCGCTGTGGCAGGGTGACATAACGCTTCTAAGGTGCGACGCCGTCGTCAATGCCGCCGACAGCGGGATGACCGGCTGCTGTACTCCGGATTACAGATGCATCGACAACTGCATCCACACATACGCCGGGATTGAACTGATACTGAAGTGTTGAAACCATGAAGGCACAGGGCTTTCCGGAAATGGCGGGAAGGGCCGGGATAACACCTGCGTACAACCTTCCCCAGAAGTATGTAATCCACACCGTCGGCCCGATAGTGAAAGACAAGGTGACAAGAGAGGACGGGGAGACTCTTTCTTCATGCTACAGGGAGTGCCTCCGGAGAGCAGAGGACAACGGACTGGAGAGCATCGCATTCTGCTGTATATCGACAGGAGTATAACGTTTTCCGCCCCGGAGGAAAGCCGGGATTGCAGTGAAGACTGTCGAAGACCATCTCCGTAAGGGCTCTTCGATAAGAAGGGTGATCTTCAATGTCTTCCGGGATGAGGACAAAAGAATCTATACGGAACTTCTCTCAAGATAAATGGAGTCGAGAAGTCTTTTTCCCGTTTCTGTCCTGAAGACCTTCTCCCTCATCGATTCTATGCTTTTTATGCTGTCACCGTGCTCGGAGGCGTTCACAAGATAATCTGCCTCGAGGAGAATCCTCCAGTCTGTGGCATCGACACCGCTGTATGTGTGATGGCGGCTCACAAGCCACGGTATTCTTTCGAGAACTGAGGAAGGAACGGGGATGTCGGAGAAGAATTCTTCTATGAGAGCAGGGCTCTCCTCTTCCTGGTGCCTGCCGTCGGTGTTTCCGTATTTTTGTCTGCAGAGCGGGCATGCTATATCGTGGACGACAGCCGTGAGTTCGAGAGTGAAGAGGGTCTTCTCGTCGACATTCTCCGCGAGGGCTATCGTTCTTGTGAATGCCCATACCTTCAGAAAGTGGTTTATGTCTTCAATGTTGCCGTCAGACAAGCGGATCATCTTTTCAACTGTTTTCGAAATGATAGCTGCGTTTTCCATACTCCGAGTATACTCCTTTCCGGCCCTTTTATGACAGATGTTTCAAAATCGTATTGAATAAATGTCGGCAAGGGGTAGAATAGCGCCTATGAAAAGAGCATACGCAATGAGCATCCTCTCGATGCTCATCTTCGGAACAATCGGAATCTTGCGACGCTTCATTCCCCTCTCCTCGGGGCTTCTTGCCCTGTCGCGGGGACTCCTCGGGGGACTCTTTCTTCTCTTCTTCATTCTCGTTACGAAGCGAAAGAGGGAGACACTCACACTCAAGAGCATTGCTATGCTCATAATCACCGGCGCTCTCATAGGCCTGAACTGGATCTTCCTCTTCGAAAGCTACAACTACACGACGGTTTCAGTCGCGACGATGTGCTACTATATGGAGCCATCCGCTGTCATACTCCTCTCTCCCGTCTTTCTCTCTGAGAAGCTCACTCTGAAGAGGCTCCTGTGTGTCCTCCTGTCGGCAGCCGGAATGTTCCTGATATCGGGAGCGGCGGACGGAGGGAGTGTCTCTGCCTCCGACATGACGGGTATCCTCTACGGTCTTGCCGCAGCCGTGCTCTATGCCTCCGTCATAATCCTCAACAAGAAGACAAAGGTTGAGGATATATATCTCAAGACGATGATCGAGCTCTTTGCGGCTTCAATCACAATTGTTCCATATATACTCCTTACGGAGGACATCACGGCCGTGAGTCTTACGCCGGGCTCTGCTATGATGGTCATCCTTGTCGGTATTCTGCACACAGGTATTGCATACTCCATGTATTTCGGCTCTCTTGACGGCCTCAAGGCCCAGTCGGTTGCTGTAATCAGCTACATAGATCCCGTATCTGCACTGATTCTTTCCGCCATCGTACTCGGCGAGACTCTGACAGTATACGGCATTGCGGGCGCCGTCCTCATCATAGGCTCGGCCCTTCTCAGTGAGTGCGGGGGAAAGTGAGTAGAAGTTGCCGTGTCTATCAGTTCTGCGAAAGCAGCCTGTATTCCCTCGGAGTACACTGATAGAAGCGTTTGAACTGCCTTGAGAAGTAGCAGGGATAGTCGAAGCCGCAGAGTGTCGTTATCTCGCTGACAGTGAGAGAAGGGTTACTTGTGAGGAGGGATGCACTCTGCATGAGGCGGTATCTGAGAAGGTATTGGATGGGGGTGTCGTGAATCGTGCGCCGGAAGCACCTCAGGGCCTCTCTTGTGCTCAATGCTGCGGCTCGGGCTATATCTTCAAGTGTTATGTTCTCGCTGTAGCGGGAGTGTATGTAGTCGAGCATCCTCTCGATTCTTATGCTGTCGCTGTCCTTGAGACGAGATGAGAGGGAGATGGTATCCTCCATCTCCCTGTAGAGTGAGAGAAGAACGGCCGAGAGATTATCTCTTACCGTAAACTCAAATGCAAAGCTTTCGTCCCTCTGTGCTTCGTATGCCTTCCTGAAGTATTTTCTGATATCTTCTCTGTCGGTTATCCAGACCTTGAAGGCCGATTCGATAAGGGGCCTGATGTACTTTCTGTAGAATGCGGAATCTGTACTTCCTGTCAGAAGAAGAGGAGAAAAGACGAATGACTCTAGAACGACGAAAGGGTCTCCGATGGCGTAGTGGAGGGTGTTCGAATTGATGAGCGCGATATCTCCCGACGAAAGGATATGCTCCTCCCCCGGGACCTGGAGACGGCACTTCCCCGAAGGAACAGAGACAATCTCGAACTCCTCGTGCCAGTGCCACTGCACTGCCTCACGGGATGTGTTTCCTCTTTCGGAGTAATAGAGTGCCGACGGGTACTCCGTTGTGCCGTGTGCCTGTATCTCCTTCTTGTCCCTTTTGGTCCTGATTTCGCAGCTCTGGATTGTCATTTCTTCTCCTTGGTCGCTTTTGTTATATTTTCGGGCGATTTTCTATTTGAAATGTATCTTTCTACGTCGATATTATTAAAACAATCAAGAAGGGACCTGTCAATGACTCATCTGCTGCTTGCTATCATATACCTATCGTTCATTTCTCTCGGTCTTCCCGATTCCCTCCTCGGCTCGGCATGGCCGAAGATGTATCCATCCCTTGGTGTACCCGTTTCGTATGCCGGGATAATCTCCTTCATAATAGCCCTCGGCACGATTGTCTCCAGTCTTTCGAGCGACAGACTTACTCGCCGTCTCGGGACTGGCAGGGTGACCTTCTTCAGCGTACTTCTGACAGCTTGTGCACTCTTCGGCTTCTCGATAAGAGGCTCTTTCATCTCCCTCTGTCTCTGGGCCGTTCCATACGGACTTGGCGCGGGAAGTGTCGATGCGGCTCTCAACAACTATGTTGCACTCCACTACAAGAGCAGGCATATGTCGTGGCTCCACTGTATGTGGGGAATCGGGGCATCGGCGGGGCCTGTCATTATGGGAGCCGTCATGACAGGCGGCGGAAGCTGGAGAGGCGGCTACCGCGCAATATCGATAATGCAGATAGTACTGACGGCTGTTCTCCTCTTCTCGCTTCCACTCTGGAAGAAGGAGAACGGCAGCGGAGAAAGCGGCGTGGAGGCGGAGGCCCTGACAATGAGGGAGATACTCTCCACAAAGGGTGTCAGGGAGATCCTTCTCTGCTTTTTCTGCTACTCCGCCCTCGAGCAGACAACGGGGCTCTGGGCGGCATCCTTTCTGACGCTTTCTAAAGGTGTGGCTGCAGAGACTGCAGCATCATTTGCAGGCATGTTCTTCATCGGCATAACAATCGGGCGGGGCCTCTGCGGTTTCATCACAATGAAGCTTGACGATACACAGATGGTGAGGATGGGACAGATTCTGACTGCTCTGGGAGTCATCATACTTCTTCTTCCTCTGAGGGCGTATCTCTCCATCGCAGGCTTTGTCATGATAGGACTGGGGTGTGCGCCGATCTATCCGAGTATAATACACTCGACGCCGTCACACTTCGGAGCGGAGAGGTCACAGGCGATTATCGGCGTCCAGATGGCTGCGGCCTACGTCGGAACATGCCTCATGCCCCCTCTCTTCGGCCTCCTGGCAGAGCACATAACGGTATCTCTTCTTCCGTATTATCTCGGAATTTTCCTTGTCCTGATGGTTGTCATGCATGAAACTCTCATTAGAAAGCTCAGAAGAAGATGAGAGCAGACTACCACGTTCACACCTCTTTCAGCGATGATTCGGTATATGCGATGGAGGACGTCGTCAGGGATGCCGTCAACAGGGGCCTTGACGAGATATGCTTTACGGACCATGTCGACTACTCTGTTAAACGTGACCGGGATGACAGAAGGGGGATCGAATACAGAAAAGGAGGAGAGGGGGAAGGCGACCTCATTCCTCTTTTAAACGTCGACTACGATGCATATTACAGCGAATTTTCGAGACTGGAGAAAAAGCTCTCTTCGAAGATAAGACTCTGTCTCGGACTGGAAGCGGGAGTCCAGAGTCACACCATCGGCGACTATCTTTCCCTCGTTCCCCGCTATCCCTTCGATTTCATCATTCTCTCCATCCACCAGGTGGAGGACAGGGAGTTATGGAACGGGGAATACCAGAAAGGAAGGACGCAGAGACAGTACAACGAAGGTTATTACGAAGAGATGCTGAAGGTGGTTAAGGAGTACCGGGCATACAGCGTTCTCGGGCACCTTGATCTCATCACCCGATACGACAGCATGGGGCGTTACCCTTTCGAAAAAGTGAAGCCTCTCATTGCCGATATACTCAGAAGAGCAATATCGGACGGGAAGGGAATCGAAATAAACACATCATCCCGCCGCTACGGACTTGAGGACACAACCCCCTCACTCGATATTCTGAAGCTCTACAGAGAGCTCGGCGGCGAAATCATAACAATCGGTTCCGACAGCCATAGAAAAGAGCATCTCGGAGCATACATCAACGAGAGCATGAATATCTTGCGAGATTTAGGAAAAAAAGCGGGAATCCTCGGTAATTCAATTACCGATATGAAAGCGTTTTATTTGTTTCAGAAATTATGGAAAGAAATGATCAATTATGATG
>CAVFZO010000028.1:0-23505 GCA_963626925.1 Clostridium sp. AM49-4BH | reverse complement strand
TACACATTCCTCATCATTCCATACGCTATCAAACCATGTTAGATAACCGTTTTCCTGTGTTTCATTTTTGGGTTCATATGTAACAATGCGGTAATCGCCCTCTGTTGTATTAAGCTCAGTATTTGTATATAACCCGGCCTTTGTAAAGTTACTGGAACCGAGAATTGCAACGGCGTTATTGGAATCGTAATCGCCAAAGATAAACGTCTTTGCATGTAACGTTGTTCTTCTATAAATTTTGACTTCAAGAACTTTGGAGTTAATCAAATCACAAAGTTTTCTAGTTGTTTCTCTTAGCTTCTCATGTTCTGAATAATCCTTAGTGTAATTGACAAGGTCACATTCAAAATCTTTCCCTGGAAATAAATCATCCGGTTTGTCAAATTTAAGCTTGAGGGCCTCCTGATAACGGGAAGATATAGGCTCTTGTCCTATAAGAAGTCTGATGGATTTATAATTTGAAAGAGAATCGATTATTTCTGCCGTTCCTGCCAAATCCCAATATCCTGTTGCAATACTCAAAATATCATGATTAGGTGTAATTTGTTTTAATACATCTCCAAGATACACACGTTTGTTGTCAATAAGATTAGGAAAACCCATCAGTCCCTCCATAATATGCCATTGAAAAAAATATCAGGTGCTTAACCACGCTTATAAATAGAATAGCACAATTTATAAGAATATTCTGTTCAAGCTTCGTCAACTATCGTCATTTCATCATCATTTAAAAAATCCTCTACGATTAAACAGAGGACTTGAAGCTAATAAACTATTGCTGTTGTTTCTAAAGATAATCTCACAACCAGTAGTTTCTACTTTACCTGCCCAAGGCAACAAGTACTATATTCTGAAATGTAACTCTTTATGATTTAATATATTATGACAATGGAGTAATAATAGCTTATATTAATTAGGACTCTGTAGAACCCTCTATATCATCAAGAGAGATAATTTCATCTTTGTTTTCATTCTCGGCTTCCTTATTGCCTTTTGCAACTTCGGAATCAACTACTGCTTTGAACCTGCTTTTTGCTTCTTCTTTAGAGACATCTCTTCTGAGGAGGATATGTGTTGTTTCTTTCCCCTTGATGGAATCGCTTGCCGACTGGGCCAGCATCAGAGCCTGACGACAGACCATACCCTGGTCATCTGGATCCGGTAAGAGGCGGGGAATAGCCCAGTATAGCTCATATAGTTCCTTCTGCTTGTCTTTTCTTCCTGTGAGTTCATCGAGAGATACGTCCAGAGCATTTGCTATTTTCACCATTGTTGTCCATGAAGGATTTATCCGCTGTGTTCGCATTGATACGATTGTTCTTCTGTTGAGACCGCACATGATAGCGAGTTTGGACCAGGAGAGTCCTCTTTCCTTCAATAAATCACTTATTCTGATGTATAAGTAGTCGATTTCCTTTTCAAGCTCTGGATTTGTATTGACCTTCCTCATTTTCTTTCCTGGAAAGAAGTGTAGCACAAAAAGAAGGCTGTACACTATCATAATTTTCAGCTTGAAATGGATTCGTCGAGCTCTCCTCCGGGGTAGCCGTAGATAAGGCGGTCAACGCTGACACCGAGCGCCTCGGCAATATCGCGGGCGGAGCCGAGAGAGACGTTCGTGTTGAGGCTCTTACGTGTTGTCAGTGTTGATTTCTCAGTTCCGATTTTCCCGGCAAGAGTCGCCCATGTCATTCCTTTCTTCTTCATCAGATATGTAACGTTCGTCCAGAAATTCGAGGCAACCTTATCATATTTATCTTTCGCTGGTTTCATTGACAATAATCCCTTTACATACATTATAGCACAAAACTGAAATTGTTGTCCTTCCGGGTCAGAGATAATTCAACTTTACGATTTTGAAAGCGTGCTAATATCATGCTACAAATTCAAATATGTTAAATTTATATGTCCTAATTTATTATTATTTTTCTTGACTAATTTAACGGTTTAACTTACTGTCGATATTAGGAGAGCTGTAACAGAATATTATTATAACTCTCCAAGGAGCTGTCTTTGGATTACTTGACAACAAAATCCGAATATCCTTTGAATCTTCCGCCGTATTATATGGTACAGAATTCATCAAATATTGAATTTACTTCCAAGAAGAACAGCCGCATTAAAGCCAAATCCAATGCGGGAATTCTCAATATTTCGACTTATCATCCAGGAGAGCTTCTCCATTCTTATTTACAGAAAACTTCTCTGAGAAACGGCTTCAAGACCTTCGACGATTTCATGAAAAGAATACAGGGACTGCCGAAGCTTCATTATGGTGCAAGCTTCAGCACAGGGTATGATGCAATGACAAATTTTCAGAGCGGCATTAAATTCCCTGACGACTTCGACTGGCTGCGTTCTGGTACGCTTTTCTCTATTCTCAATTCATTCTCGTCTGTTCCTCCAGAGAACCGGCTCAAAGAATATACGAAGAATGTTGTATTCCGTAACGACGAGGCGAATGTACCGAACTTTATTCATGACCTTTATGTCTGCCCGGAGTGCATGAAAGGTGAGGGTGATGACTGGTATTATCATACGATTCATCAGATACCGTATCTGACATACTGTCCTGTCCACGGCACAAGGCTTCTCAGATACAATGGAGTGAAGTGCCATGAGGCAGATAAACCGACATTCGAGGAGATAAAACCTTTTCCACATGAAGATAGACTCTCTTCTTTTTCGAGGGCGATACTCGAGAGCAATATAGACTGTTCTGTCTACAGCATTATCGGAGTCATAAACACACGTCTCAACGGCCTTTCGATTCCTTTCGATATCGACCCATTTATCGAAGAAAGAATAGAACTCGTTGATAATATTCCGTTTGCTGCGCTTCAGAACTTTGTGGAGCATAAAATCACGCTCCCTGTTAAAAATATGATTGCACTTGTTGCATATCTTTTCGACACCCCCGACGATTTTCTTTCTCTTGTACCGAGAGGAGCTGACTACAAAAGCGAATTCAAGGCAGTTATAAAGAACAGGTTCAGAATGCTGACTCCATACTGCAATGACGCAGTGAAGCTACAGTGCCTTAACTGCGGTGATATATTCTACGCTAATCCTCCGGCCTTCATCCGTAATCCAGTATGCAGTAAAGAGGTGATCGGCTATGAGTAAGAGAATGAGTGAGATATCACGCTTCAAGCAGGGCAGGGGAACAGGCAGAGGCAAGGATTACAAGCCCTGGATTTACATATACGAACTGAACAGTATCGGGACAGCGGAGTCTGTTCCCGACTGGAAGACAGGACGTATGATTCAGTGTCTTTCGCAGGGAGAGGTATGGGTATTCTATTATCTCAGATTCAATGAAATTATCAGTGATATCCGCGAACAGTTTCCTCTTCTTCCTATAAATGAGACAGCCGAAATAGCTGAAAAGATGGGAACGAAAGGAGCACTGAAGAACAATACGGTGATGACGCTGGACTTTCTTGTGACACGCACTGACGGCAGCGAGTTCGGTATATCCGTAAAGGACAGTGAGAAGAGCTACAAAAAGAGAGACAGAGAGCTTTTCGAAATACAGAAGGAATACTGGATGAGAAGGGGAATAAAACTTTATCTCGTCTTCAAGGACAAGCTGAATATCCACGTAAAGCTCAATATCGAGGATGCGGTTACGGCGTACAGAGATGACAGGGTGTTTCACGACGATAACTTCAGCCTTGCCCGTCATCTTGTGGCAACGAAAAATATTCATGTAGATATGACAGAGAAAATCAAATACGAAAGTCTTATTGAAAACCTTAAGGAGACAAATATATGGAAAACGGAAAAATCGAAGTTGGCACATTGATCAGATTTAACGGGGAAGAGACAACCTGGCGTATAATCTTCCTGCACAATTCCGTGTACCGTATGATAGACACGAAGGCTCAGGGATTCGTCTTCAAGGACATGACCTATGACGAGATGATTGAAGCCGAGCTCACCGGCACAATTACAGTCGCCGAGGACCAGAAAATCCGCATACTCGATAAGTCCAAGCTCAGTGAAAAGGAGCTTGAAGTTTTCAAGAAGAAACAAGCATTCGTCAACGATATGGACGCAGTATACGGCGGGGACTATTCAATCTTCCCGACGAAGGCTCCAAAACCGTTCTACAAGGAAAAGCTTAAGGAGTATGGATTCAGCAAAACAAGTGGAATGAGAATTCTACTTACATGGCTCCAGAGCGGAAAACAGGAATACAGCCTTGTAGACAAACGGTATTCCAAGAAGAGAGACGGTGAGAGCTATCACTATATTGAAAAGCCCGGCAGAAAGGCTTCAAGAGAACAGGGAGTAGTAATTGATGATTATTGCAGAGAAGCTTTTGATTATGGCCTCCAGATTTTCAAGCGCTATAGAACAGCAAGTGTAGTCTACTGTTTTGTAAAACTTACAGGTAAATACTATTCTCGGGAAACAAATGGACAGATTGAGCTTTATGATCCTGACAAGAGACCTACAGAAAAGCAGTTCAGAAATTATGTTAAAAAGATGCTATCTCCGGAAGAGAACGAAATCATCAAGACTTCTATGGCGGAATACCGTAACAACAAACGTCTTCTCTTCGGAACATCACGTTTTGAAGCAATTCGTCCGGGGATGGTTCTTGAAGCAGATGCTGTGGAGACTGACCTATATGTTGTATCAGCAATAGACCCGACTAAACTCGTCGGACGTCCTGTCATCTACATGATGGTCGATATATATTCACACTGTATTGTTGCAGCATCCGTCGGCTTCGAGAATAACTCAGAGCTCGGACTTACAAATCTTCTAATAAACTTCTTCCTCGACAAGGGTAGGGTGGCGTGTGAGTCGAATGTCATAATAGACGAGTCTCTCTGGCCTTCTCAGTTCATACCGGGAACAATCCGATGTGACCGTGGTTCCGACTTTAAGAGTAAGAAGTTCGAGGATATATGTGCATCCTTCGGTATAAACAGACAGCTCTGCACAGGTGCAACGGGTTCGATGAAAGGCACCATAGAACAGCTTTTCAGAGAATTTCACCTGATGTTTGCAACCGAGTTCGAGAGGAAGGGGTATATACAGAAAAGATACGACAGCAACCACAAAAAGGAAGCTCTTCTGACAATAGACGAGGTATCACAGCTTGTAATTCTGTTTATCCTCTATCATAACTCGCACAACATCATGAGCACACAGCTCACGAAAGATATGATAAGAGAAGGTGTAACCAAGAAGCCCATCGATATCTGGAATTACGGTATCAAGCACAACGGAAGAATGCCTTCGATTATTGCTTCTAAGGCTGACGAGGCGTTTTATAACCTTCTTCCGGAAAACAAAGCGGGAATATCACGAGGAGGAATACTATTCAAGGATTTGTATTATCTCCCGTTCGGCGACAATGATCTTCTCGCTAAGGTAAAACTTTCAACTGTCAATGCAGGGCAGCGTAATTCAACAGGGAAGCTGAAGAACAGCCTAGATATCCGATTCGACCCGAGAAGTGTCAATTATCTCTACTACATCAAGGACGGCAAGGTGATGAAGCTGTCTCTGAACAAAGAGAAATGTGGCAGCTATGCAGATATGACATGGAACGAATACTCGGACTATTACCGTATTCAGCATGAAAGGGACATTGAATTAGGGGATGAAAATCTACGTCTTCTTATTGAGAGAGATAACGCCCTGACCAACATCTCTAAGAACGCAAATAAGGCAATCAGCATTCCTGATAACAAGAATATGAGAGAGACCAGAAGGGCAGAGAAGGACAGGGTAAACTTCAAGGGAGCAGTATCGAATTATATAGAAGGTTCAAACTGGGTGAGAGGAGAATCAAAACTCTTCAAACAGTCTGACAAGTCTATTTCAGACATCATGTTAGGAGATGATGGTACATCAGTAACAGAGGGAAAATCAGAAGAACAGAAAGAGATTACATCCGGTGGTAATCCATCTCCTTGTACGAATTCTACTGATGATGAGAATAAACAGAATTCAGCTGAGACATTAGACACCCCTCAAATTGCATTGCTCTCAGATGAAGTACCGGAAGCTTTCAGAAAGCGTCGCCACAGCACATTTTAAATAGGAGCAAAAGATAACAATGATTAACTTCAACACAGATCCGAATGTAGCTTATCCACTTAAGTCGCGTAACGGCGTTAGAGCCATCTATACACGACCCGACATGCAGATTGATGCGGACAATATGTTTATTGCAGCCCTGCCGAAGATGTTAACGGAAGATGAAGTCAACAAGTTTTATTATCAGAAGTTTCCGGGAACAATATCGAAAGATGCTCCTGTCCATATTCAGAAACAGGAAATAGCACTTCTTGACAACATTCTTCTCCCTCTTGACTACGCTTCAGAGGCAGAGGAGAAGTTCCATGAGATACTGGAAAGATCGTATCGTAAACGACACATGAACGGTGCTATCGAGAATGCTGAGATAATAATCTGTGATGGAAAGATTTATCAGGGCGAATCAATGAAGGATATTATCGGAAAGGATGGTCATACAGGTATGGGACTCCTCGGTGTAGGAGGAACAGGTAAATCATCATTTATTTCGAGAATGCTCGAACGTTATCCGCAGGTCATCATTCATAATAACGAGAATGGCCAGACTGTACAGATTGTATGGCTCTACGTAATGCCGTTGTCGAGGCATGACCTTAACGGCTTCATGAACAGTATTGCTGAAGAAATCGATAAGGCTGTCATGAACAACAGAGAAGTGTATTCCAAAAAGATACGTTCAATGCATTCGCTGGGAGAGAAGGCGAAGGGTATTGCCGACCTCTTCCGCCTCTTCAATGTCGGAGCTTTGATTATCGATGAGGTGCAGATGTTTGAAGTGTACAAAAACCACAGCGACTCATATGAATCTTTGATGACAATTATTGATAAATCTAAAGTGGCGATGTTTCTCTGCGGGACGGAGGAAGCCTTTCATAAGTTCTTCTACAGGTATTATGTAGCACGCAGAATAGGGGAACCGATAGGTGCCACAGACTACTGCAGGAAATTCAATAGCTTCAGGGATATTTTCGATACCTTAACAGAAGTTAACTGGTTCAAGTATCCTGTATATCCAGCTCTTTCAAAAGCAAAACTCGAAGAATACAAAATTGAAGTCATGAAGGCATTCCAGTATGAAACTGCCGGCATAATAGAGAGGATCATACATCTCTGGCAGAACATACAGAAGGCATATGTAAGTATGTCGGATGAAGAGAAGCGTAAATTCATTCTAACTCCAGAAATCATTAAAAAAATTTCAACGGAAAAAGACCCTTTTATGGCATTGTTTGCAAACGAAACTGTCAATAACGATCTCCTCTTATCCGAGGCTGCATCGAATTCATCTGAAAACAAGAAAATATCCTGCGATGACAAGAGCAACAAGACTGTTATGAATAACGCAATGCAAAAGGTAAGCAGCAAACTGTCAAAATCTATCGAAAAGTGTAGAAATCCAATACTAGCTCAGGCATTATTCGAGAGAATAACCGAATACATGGCAATCGGCGGAGAGAGCTACAGCAATGAGACAATTATAAACGAAATCATCCACACAATGGATCTGCAGTCCTGTAAAGACAAGACTGAGGACGAGATTCTGACAAAGACAATCAAGGCTCTTCATAAGCACCCCGAAAAACAGGAAATCCTCAGAACAATGCAGCATGCCGAGAGCTCAAAGCAGGATTTAACGTCGATAAAATAAACATTTAAGATTACAACAAGATTGACCAGAGCTATTCAGTTCTGGTCATATTTACGAAATTTCTGTCACACAAATTAAGAATGACCCAAGAAGAGTTGCAGACAGATATGCGAATATGACCCAAGAAGAATTGCAATCGTATACGAATAACCCAAGATGAATTGCAATAAGCTCTATTGACCCAAGAAAGTTGTAAAGCACATTTTTGCAAAGTTGAACACTTGTTTGATAATGATAGGTAAAATAGTAACTAAATTCGAATATAACCCAAGAAGAATTGTCAATAACCCAAGAAGAATTGCAGTCTACAAAAACAGTAGTCAGAACGCTATTTTTGCTATATTTAAATTGGATATAATGTATATTCTGTCAATTAGATTGTCCGGGAGATGTTATCAGTAAAAACATCATTTGTTGGTTACAACTCTTTCTGTCCGATTACAAACTCTTTCTGTCCTATTCTCATAAAACGGGGTAAATACATATGAAAACTGATAAATTCTTCATTGATAAAGCTCCTCCCCTATTGGTATCAATTCCTGCTGAATACTAGCATTTACCAGATGGCTGTGTAAATCAAAAATTCCGATTACATCAAAAATTCATAGAAGTCTCTCTTGCTGTCGCATAAAAACTCACCCGAAGTATTCCGAGCCTGTGCCGTCTATGGGAAATATAGTCTATAAGGCTGTAGTCACGTGTTTCTTTTATTCTTTGTCAGTTAGGAAGTTATCTTATGGTTTAAGGCATGTGATGGGAACCACATATATTCCGTCCTCACGGCGGTATGCATATCGTCCGACGCCGACGATAATCATCTTGAATGAAGGTGGATTCATTCTAGTTGTATCGATTTTGGCCTCTACTCTCTTGAGGGATTTCGCACCGTTCTCAACCAGATTACCGTCTCCGAGCTTGATTTCAACAAGTCCGTAACGGGCGTCATGAAGGTGAACGACGGCATCGCATTCGTCATTATCCCTGTCACGATAATGGTAGACTTCGCCGTCCATGCTTTCAGCATATACTCTGAGATCTCTTATCACGAGGTTCTCAAAGAGGAATCCCATCGTTTCAAGATCATTTATCAGGTCCTCCGGTCCGAGCCGCCTTACAGCAACGGCTATGGACGGATCGACGAAATAACGTGTGTCGGTATTTCTTGTTACTGTTCTGCTGCGGAGCTTAGGACTCCAGCACTCGGCATCTTCGATTATGAAAACTGTCTTGAGCGCATTGATATACCTGTAGACAGTTGTGATACCGAGCCTCTCCCTTCCGTTCTTCAATACATCCTTCCGGATTTCCTCATATTTTGCCTGTGTTCCGATATTTCTCGCATATGAAATAAGAAGAGCCCTGCTGATTGTCTTGTCCGTCACCATATCCATCGTCTTGTCGAGATCACTTTCAATCAGACCGTCTACATAATCACCGGCAACTTCAAGTGAATCATCTTCGTCCTCTCCTATTGCTTCCGGCCATCCGCCACGGGACATGAGGTAGGCGATTTTACTTAAACTGACATCCGTCTCAGAAAAGACCTTATGTTCGGAGTAAAAAGAGAAGAAAGAGAAACAGATCCTGAAGAATCTCCCGACTCATAAAGCGTCATAGGTCTCATTTTAATTCTGGTTATTCGTCCTATTCCCGAATGACTGTATTGACTTTTATCGACGGGAAAGGCTGATCCGGTAAGGATAAACTGCCCCCTTTCTCCCCTTCTGTCGACCTTGCTCCTTACCCGATCCCATAACGAAGGAATAAGCTGCCATTCATCTATAAGAATAGGTGTTTCTTTATCGAGAAGATTGACAGGATCAAGCATAGCCAGCTGCCTGTTGTTGTCTTCAGTCATATCTATAATACTGTTCGCCTTCTGTCTGGCTGTGGTTGTCTTTCCACTTTGCCCCCTGAATAAGAACAGCGCCCTTTAGTCTGAGTTTCTTTTGTAATATAACATCTGCAATTCTTTCTCTATATGAAATCATTTTTCTATACCTGAAAGAATTATCTATCTATAAATCAAGAGTGCCAATCCTTTGAGATAGACTTTGACAAACTTTTGAGATAGACTTTAGCAAACTTTCGAGATAGACTTTAGTAAACTGTCAAAGTAGCAGTTGAAATGCATAATGGCCATGTAGATGATAATTCTACTTCCCTCCGTTTTGCTGTATACTTCCCTTATGATTAAAATCAATTACACTCCTGCGGACAATCTCGATTCCGCACTGGACAATCTCTATACCATTATCACACTCCTGAGGTCTCCCGAGGGTTGTCCCTGGGACAGAATCCAGACAAACCAGAGTGCGACAGAGAGCCTTATCGACGAAAGCTACGAGTACCTGGACGGCGTATTGAAGAAGGACACGGATATATGCCGCGAAGAGATCGGAGATGTCATGATCAACGTATTCATGAATCTGAGGCTTCATGAGGAGGCGGGAGACTTCAAGCCTTACGAGGCCGTCAACGAGGTATGCGAAAAGCTTATAAGGCGTCATCCCCACGTATTTTCTGACGCCCATGCAGATTCTGCCGGCGAAGTGCTTTCCCTATGGAACAGCGTGAAGGAGAACGTCGAAGGTCATAAGGACAAAGAGGGCGACTTCTTCTCCCATATCCCGTCATCTCTTCCCCCTCTCGAGAGTGCATATGAGATACAGAAGAAGCTCAGGAAGGTCGGTTTCGACTGGGAGGATGCCGCCGGTGTCATCGACAAGGTGAAAGAGGAACTGGGGGAAGTCGAGGAGGCCGTGAAGGAGGGCGACAGAGACCACATCGAAGAGGAGATCGGAGACCTCCTGTTCTCTGTTGTCAATCTCTCCCGTTTTCTGAAGATAAGACCGAATACCGCACTCTTCAGATGTAACGGCAAGGTCAAGGCACGCTTCCAGAAGCTCTTCAATCTTGCATCAGAGAATGGAATTCCGCTCGACAAGGAACATGTGAAGGAAATGAATGAACTCTGGGACGGGATAAAGGAGGACGAACATCATGATAAGACGTAAGGGTCAGCTCTACTGGGACGACGGGGAAGTCACTCTCACCGACGACATGTTCACTCCGATGCTCGACGAAGAGAAGAACGGCAGGCGTTATTACAATGCAGTAGCCCACTTCTCTGCCCTGAGAAGCTCTATCGAACCCTCTGTTCTCAAAGACTTCCAGTGGATCAAGATGGAATATACAGTCCCGTACTTTGTAGACCTTGCTTTCAGATGCCGCAGCAGAGTCTTCGGTGTCATGTTTGCAACGGTTGGAAAGGACGGCGTTCTTGAAGGCCAGACGGGATGGGATGAAAGATACTCGCTCTGCAAACGGAATGATATAATCCCGTGCATACTTCCCTTCGACCAGGATGACAACGTCGTCAGACTTGTTGATGACAAGTTCAACCTCGTGAACGGGATCAGATACCGCACGGAAGGCATTATCGAAGCGGTTGTGCCGGAGGTGGTGTCGACGGATGATTTCAGAGAATGCTCTGATTGGGAGCTTGAGAACATGGCTGTCATGGCCATCGTCGAAAATCTCCACGACAAGGAGAAGATCGACCAGATTCTCTACCAGACCTACCCGGGAGTCTACCCCAACATCTACTGGATAGACAAGGAGAACGCTTTCCACTGGATGCTCATAAAGACCGTGAAGGAAAGGGAGGAAAAGCCCGCTGAGCCTGAGGAGATTCTCACTGCGATATCGGGCAACAACGGCTTCGGACACTACGCCCTCTGCGAGCTCTCGAATCCTTGTGCGCCGAACGTCTATCCGAGAGGACAGGCTGTCGACTTGAAGTTCGAAATAACGGATCTTCAGTAATAACGGCACCCTGCGGTGCCGTTTAATAAGAAAACCAGGCCCCGGGTAAGCCGGGTTCTGTTTATGTAATCATCTATCTAGGGACTGGATTACTCCAGTCCTCAAGCGGTTTACCCGTGAGTACGGCCGAACAAGCCACTCACATACTTAACCTTGCTCCCAGTGAGGTTTACCATGCCTTTCCTGTCACCAGGAAAGCGGTGGTCTCTTACACCACCCTTTCACCCTTACCTTGCGGCGGTCTGCTCTCTGTTGCACTTTCTGTAGCATTACTGCTCCCGGCCGTTAGCCGGCACTGTGTTCTGCGGAGCCCGGACTTTCCTCTCTTTCAAGCGATTACTTCCGGAACCTGGAAAAATACAAAAATCAGAAGTCTTCGTCACCTTCATCGGCCACGAGGAGATCGCTCTCGTCTTCCGAAGATTCGTCGCCGGCTGTTTCGCCGCCCTTCGAAATCGACTTGATCATCTCGATGTCGTCGAAGATGTAGTTCTTCTCCTCCTCCGGAGGAAGAGTATCGTCGAAGAAGATGAGACGCGAGCAGTAGGGACATGTGTCGACTTCGTCCCTGAGCTGCTTGAGCCTGAGGTCGATTACAAACTGCATGGGAAGAACAGTGTTACAGCCCATACACACCTGGCCCTTGACAGGAACAAGTCCCTCGCCGTTCTTCTTCTTTGCTATGTTGTAGAAGCGGGCGAAGAACTCTTCGTCGATAACGCCGCCCTTAACTTCGTTGATCTCGCTGTCGAGTGCGGCGATCTTAGTGTCGATATCTTTCACCTCGGCTTCTACGACGGCCTTCTTTTCATCAACCTTCTGTGTGAGCGTGTTAACGACTTCAGTCTGTTCCCCGATTCTTTCTCTGAGGTCCTTTATCTGTTCATCCTTCGCCTTTCTGGCAGTAAGGAGAGATTTTGCACGTGCCTCCGCTTCGTTGATCTGCTTCGTCATGGCCTCGAATTCGCGCTGTGTGGAGAGCGTCTCCACCACCTTCTGATATTCACTAGACTCATGATCTGCATCTGCATACTGTATGGCAAGGCTCTTCTCTTCGCTCTCCGCCTGTCTGAGATCCTCCTCGTATCCCGAAAGGATTTCAGATGCCTTCCTGAGGGCGCTCTCATCCTCTCTCAGAGACTGGGGAATCATTTCTCTCTGATTCTCGAGATTCAATTTTTCAGTTATCACACTCTGAAGTCTGATCAGACATTCAAGCTTCTTGTTATCTGCCATTTCTTATCTACCTTCTCCAACGAAAATCTATCATATAGGATTTTGAAAATATGTTCTACTTCTTTATCAGCTCCAATCCTTCAATTGTCTGCTTCTCTTGGGGTGTCTGAGCCGTCTCAGGGCCTTGGCCTCGATCTGCCTGATTCTCTCTCTCGTGACATCGAAATAGAGTCCGACCTCCTCGAGTGTGAGGGCATAGCCGTCATCAAGACCGAAGCGCATTCTCAGAACCTCCTGCTCTCTTTCGGGAAGTGTCGAGAGAAGTTCTCTGATCTTGTCCTGGAGGAGCTTGTAGGCTGTCTGGTTTGCAGGGTTCTCGGCGTCCTTGTCCTCGATGAAGTCGCTCAGGACGCTGTCCTCCTCCTCTCCGACGGGGGTTTCGAGAGATATGGGCTCACGGGCAACGCTCTTTACAGTCTTGACCTTGCTCTCCGGCCACTCGAGTATGTCTGCGATCTCACGGTCGGTCGGCTCACGTCCGAGAGTCTGCATGAGCTGTCTCGAGACACGGACGACCTTGTTGATCTGTTCGATCATGTGCACAGGAACACGGATTGTTCTTGCCTGATCGGATATGGAGCGTGTTATTGCCTGTCTTATCCACCAGGTTGCGTAGGTCGAGAACTTGAAGCCCTTTGCATATTCGAACTTCTCGACTGCCTTTATAAGGCCGATGTTTCCTTCCTGCACCAGGTCGAAGAACTGGAGACCCCTGTTGGTGTACTTCTTCGCTATCGAGACGACAAGTCTCAGGTTTGCCTTGATAAGTCTGTCCTTTGCGCTCTTGAGAATGGTCTGACCGTACTGGATGTTCTTCACGTTCTCGAGGACGGTGTCGGTGGAGCATTCGAAGTCGTTCTCGATTGTCCTCAGCTCCTTGTCTGTAAGCTGGAGCTCCTTTATAAGATCCTTGATCTCGTCGCTTGAAAGGCCGAGGGAATCTTCGATGCTCTGCGCCTTGCTTCTCGTTGCAAGATCACGTCCGAGCTGCCTGAGCTCCCTTGTCGAACTGATCCTCAGCCTCTCCTCGATCTCCTTCTTCTTCTTCGTGCACTCGATGATGGTGTCCCTGGCATTGATGAACATCTCCGTGAGGGCATCGATCTCCTCCTCCTGGAGCTCTATCGAGCCGACCCAGTCGGTAACGGGGATGTATTTGTTGGCCTCAAGGCTCTCTATCTCCTTCTCGGCATCCTTGAACTTCTTTGCAAGGCTCTGCGAGATATTCATGTTCTCCTTCTTCAGCTCGTTATGGAGCTTCTGGATGGCAGCCTCGAGATCCTGGCTCTTCATGTCCTGGTGCTCCTGCCTGAACTTCTCGTCCTTCTCCTGTGCTATCTGGATGATCGTGGAGTTTCTTTCCTCCTCCTCCTTCTTTATTTCGGCCTGTATCTGCCTGTTCTCGCGGATGGCATAGCGGCGTGAGGCTTCACGGCAGAACTCTATCCACTCCTCCCGCGATTCGAAGTCGGCTCTCTTTCTCCCTTCATAGATGGGTGACTTCTCATTGGGGTGTCCGCCGAGCCTGTCGAGAAGATCCTCCCTCTTATTAAGGAGGATTTTGTAATTCTCGCCGCCGTCGCCTGCGAGCAGCACCTTCTGCTTCTCTTCGTTGTACTCTGCTATCTGACGGGCAAAGTCCTTTCCGAGAGCATCCTTGTAATTGAGGTTGTATCTCTTCTGGACGGAGAGGAACTCCTTGATATCTTCGGGAGAGAGTGCGTCCTCGCTCTCCTCGTCTATCTTCGTGTTGATCTGCTTTATGACAGATGTGAAGAAGGAAATGAGTATGCCGCTCTCCCTTATTACGGAGTTGACGATCATCGCACCCTTCTCCATCTGCTTTGCAAGCTCTACTTCCTGCTCGCCTGTGAGGAGCTTCTCGTTGCCGATCTCCTTGAGATAGAGTCTGATCGGGTCGTCCTGGCTCGTGTCGTACTTGCTAGTGGAGGCATGGGAAGCGCGGTGTTCGGCTGAAGAATCGCTGAATGAGGAGATGTCGATGAAGCGCTCGCTCGTTTCTGCGTCTTCATCAGTTCCCTTCCATTC
Organism: Clostridium sp. AM49-4BH; assembly: GCA_963626925.1. Taxonomy (GTDB): domain Bacteria; phylum Spirochaetota; class Spirochaetia; order Sphaerochaetales; family Sphaerochaetaceae; genus Ornithospirochaeta. The sequence continues at coordinate 8,681 of CAVFZO010000028.1, read as the reverse complement.
GTTCATGTTGTCTTCGGGGAACTCCTCTTCGTCCTCTTCCTCCTCGTCCTCCTCATCATCCTCCTCGTCCTTCTTCTCTTTCTTTTCGGGAGCGGAGAATTCGTCTTCGGCGACTTCCTTCTCTATTTCGTTGAGTTCATCGACTGTGGGGTCGACGTCGTCGAATTCGTCGTAGTCATCGCTGAGCGGAATCTCGTCATCGTTCTCCTTTGCGGAGAGGTCAGCCTCTGTCGGCTCATCATCATACTCGTCGATTTCATCTTCATTCTCGACGTATCTGAGATCCTTCTCCTTCATGGCCGCGATGATTTCATCGTTGGAAAAGCTCTTGCCGTAGCTCTTTCTCGCCGTGATGATGTCGACAAGAGTAACGTAGCCCTTGTCTTTTCCGAGCTTCTCAAGACTTAGAAATAATTCGCTGGAAAGAATTTCTTCTGTCATTTACTGTATGGTGCTCCTTGCTGCGGAACTCTGGAGAATATTCTTGAGCTCCGCAATCTTTTTATCGTAACCGATCTTCTTCTCCATGATATCGTTCAGAGTATCGAAATCATCCTCCCCGATATCATCTATCTGTTTATTCAGAATCGCCCTTTTCCTTTCATACGACCGTAGAGATATCTTGTTTATAACTTCTTCCATAGCTTCGGGTCTTGACGCCGTGAATTCCTTGAGGGCGTAAGACGAAGACACATAATCTCTCAGATCTTCATCGGTCACATATGTGAGAAAGTTCGAATCCGACTGAACATCATCTCTGAGGGCATTCTCCAATGCCACATATAATCTCTGAGCCTCGACATCCTCGAGATCCCCGAAGCTTATTCTGCCGCGGTACATCCTGAAGAGGTCCCTGTGATTGCACAGGTAGAGCATTGCATAGAGGTCGATCGAGCGTCCGTTGGCAAGCTCCGTGGGGTTTATGAGTTTTTTCGTATCCTCCTTCTCCTGCTCCCGGTAGACAGGAGGGAGATTAATATTTTCAAGATCGGCCCTTACCGACTCCTCATCAAGTCCGATAAGTGACGACAGTGAAAGAATGTAGCTGTCCTTCTCCACTTCGCTCTGGCATCCGTTGAGATAGCCCGCGAGGCTCTTGAGAAAGGCAAAGCGCTCTTTCGCATTCTTTATATTGTAATGACTTAAGCCGTTTTGCACAAGGTAGTCAAAACCGGTGAGATAACTTTCGAATTCCTCCTTCACACCCTCGACCCCCCTCTTCTCCAGGAGCTCTGAGGCATCCTTTGTTGATACGAGCCTGTGGACGTACTGTTCTAGTCCGTTCTGATTGAGTATCTCGATGGCGCGGATAGTCGAATTCTGCCCTGCCGCATCGGAGTCGAAGAGCATATGGAAGCACTTTATGTGGGGAAACCACTTCTTCATGTTCCTGCACTGTTCGAGAGTGAACGAGGTTCCGAGAGATGCCACAGCTGAGGTGAATCCCGCCTGATGCATGGCCATGACATCGAAGTTGCCTTCGCAGAGGATCGGGTCATAGACCTTGTCGCTGATGGTCTTCTTCGCTTCGTAGAGGCCGAAGAAGTTCTCCTTCTTCTGATAAATCACAGTCTCGGGACTGTTTATGTATTTAGGCGCCCTGTCGGAGAACGATAAATCGCGTCCGGAGAAGGCAATCGTGCGTCCCTGCCTGTCGCGGATCGGGAACATGAGCCTGTTTGAGAAGAGAGGCCACTCTTCTCTGCGCTGTGAGAAAAAGCCCGAAGAGGAGAGGAATTCGGGAGAATAGTTCTTGCTCTTTAGAAAGTTGTAGAGCCATGATGGAGAGGACGGGGCATAGCCGAGGCCGAAGGTCTCTATCATCTCCTTGGAGACGCCGCGCTTTTCAAGATACTCCCTTGCACCCTGAGCCTCCCTGCTGTTGAGAAGAAGGTAATGGAAGGAATTGAGCATCCTCGAATAGAGGTCGTACATGGCTTCCTTCTGGTCTCTTCTCTTCTTTGCTCCGGGGTCGGATGATGAGGATGTTTCAAGTTCGACGCCGGCTCTCTTTGCCAGCATCTCGACACAGGAGGAGAAGTCAAGCCCCTCCTTCTTCATGACGAGCGAGAAGATGTCGCCGCTTTCATGGCAGCCGAAACAGTAGAATGTCCCCCTGTCGTCGTCCAGCTTGCACGATGCCGTTTTCTCGTTTCCTCCGCCGTGGAACGGACACTTCACCCACTTCGAGCCTCCTTTGAGCTCTATATGGGCGTAGTTCTCCATCACTTCTGATATGCTCAGACGGCGTCTGATCTGTTCAATTGTGTTATCTGAAAACCTGGGCAACGATCAACTCCAAAATAAATATAAACAGAAACGACCTTAAAGGAAAAGAAAATATTGTTTTATTTCATACCCTTCGTCTTGAATATGACTGCATACGGGTTTTCTTCACTTTTTCTGAGCCTTTTTTCTATCTCCTTCCGGCTCACCCGTTCTCCCTTGTTGATCCCGGGACAGTACCGGGCCTCCTCGTCCCACTTCTCCTTCGATTCGAGTATGCCTGTCCAGAAGGGATATGTACGGCACTGAAGCGGACGCGCTTCATATACTGTGCATCCCCGGGGAGTGAGAAACTCACAGTCGTAGTTCTCCTTTTCCTTGAGCGAGACAAGATAGTATGTGCCGTAGTCTACGAGGCGGCAGTACTGTCTGATGAATGTATCTCTATCGAGAGCGAAGAAAGCGGAGAGCTTTCTTATGTCGTCCTCACTGAGAAAGACGTAGCCCGGCTCGACAGAGCAGCAGTAACGGCATCTCTGACAGGAGAAATTCAATCCATCATCATAGAACACGGCAACCTCGACAAAAAAAGCCTCCACAGGGAAGGCATATACTGGAGAGAGAAGGATTCGGACCTTCGAAGGCTTAGCCAACAGATTTACAGTCTGCCCCCTTTGACCGCTCGGGAACCTCTCCAAACAACACGACTATTTAAAAGTAATTGAACTCTTTAGTCAATAGACTTCAGAAAGAAAAACGAAGATTTTAAACGGCCCGAAAGTAACTGACGGAGTCTCAAGAAGTTACTCAGAGGCCGTCTTTCTTGCTATCTCGCCTAGGATAAAGGGAGGGACAAAGGGCGAGATGTCGACACCGTATCTGATGAACTCCCGGAGGGAGGAGGAACGTAGAAACAGGTTTCCGTTTCCCGCTGAAAGATATACAGTCTCGACAGAGGATGAGAGAATACGGTTGTTTATTTCAAGTTCGTGCTCGTAGACGAAATCATTCCCGTCCCTGAGTCCCCTCACTATATAGCCACAGCCGTGGCTCTCGGCGTAGCGTACGGTAAGACCGTCACAGGAATCGACCGTCACATTTTCAAATGACTCGAGGGATCGCCTTATCATCTCAACTCTCTCCTCCACTGTGAAAAAAGAGGCCTTGCCGGGATTACATGCAACAAGAACGATGAGGGAGTCAAAGAGAGAGCTCGCTCTTCTTATGATGTCGACGTGTCCGTTGGTCAGGGGATCGAAGGATCCGGGAAAGACAGCCCTTTTCACTCTTTGAGGCTCTCCACATAGCTTTTGAAGCCGTTGTAGCTCTCCCTGTTCTCGACCTCTATTCTCTTTTCGATTGTGTACTTTCCGTCGTCACCCTTCCTGCAGACTGCAAATGCACCCGAGCCGACATAGCTCACACACTCGCCTTCCGCAAGTTGTTCCTGACTCTTTATCCTGTCGAGAACGCAGTCGAAGTGGGCATAACCCTCGCTGAGGGAGAAACACTGTGCGATTGCCTGTATTCTCTCTCCGCATAACGGGCATACACCCAGGGGTTCACAGACTGTCTTCGGCAGTGGGACGGGAATCGAGGAGTGATGGGGTCTCGAAAGAGGAGCGCCGCTCACCTGGCTGAGAGTCGAGAAGCCGGAGATGGCCTGGGCTTTAGCCCTGCCCTTCTTTCTGGCCTTTCCCTTACCACGGGCTGACTTCCCGTTCTGGTACGAACCGCGTGCGTTCATTCCCTTTTTCCCCTGTCTCTGCTTTCCTTTATTTGTCTGCTCCACGTCGTTTCACCTCAAAATGTATACTTCAGACCGACTGCAGCTCCGAGCTCCAGACCCGGCCTGGGTATCGACCACTCACCGGTAATCTCTGCAAAGAGGGAGAGGGAGGAGGAGAAGTTGTAGTCCATACCGAGTGAGGCATCTACGAGGAATGCATACTGTCCCTTGTTAGCCCCGATGCCGAATTCAGCACCTGCGCCGCCTCTGAAATAAAAGTCAAACTTATCAAGTCCGGCGAATGTCCACTTGAGATAAAGTGACGAGCTTAAATATGAACTCATGTCATACTGGAGCTTGAGTCCCATGGCAAGCTTCTCACTGAAGGAAGCCTCTCCTCTGAGGCCGAAGCCGAGTACGAACGGACTCCCCCATTCCGATGTGATATTGAACTTGGGCTCTGCATAGGCCGCTATCGACCAGTTCTTTATAAAAGAACCCTTTTCAGAAACCGCTTCTTCTTCCCTGACTGTCACTGCCGGAGGAAGCAGAGCGGAAGTCTCTTCTTCCTTCACTTCACTAACCGGTGCACTTTCTACCGGCTTTTCAATCACTTCCTCGACGACTTTCTCCTCTTCGGACGCGACGGGATACATATCAAGGAGTGTCATGGCCTCTGCTTCGACAAACGGAACTATGCTGTCGATGTAGTCTCTTGTCTGTCTCGGGTAATAAAGTGTGAGTGTACCGCCGGCGATAGTGTATGTTATGAGAGAAGACTCATCGGGGTACGCTTCAGATATCATTGCCGCAACTGCAGCAATATCTTCATCAGATACTCCCTCCGGGACTGTAAGCGTCGTATATGTATCTGCTATCTCGAGGTATGAGGAGTAGCCGTTGTAGGAATACGGGAAGGAATAGAAGACCACAGCGTCACTTGCTGTCTCTTCCTCGTCTTCGTTCTCGTCAGCAACTTCTGCCGGCATCTCCTCCTCTGTCGTCTCTACTGGGAGAGGAGCAGTGAGAGTCTCCTCCGGAGCAGTTTCTGGTTCGAGAGAAGAATCCTCTGCGACAGGTTCTTCCACAGTTTCAACAACTGTCTCCACAGAAGCCACTTCTGTTTTTTCATCCTTTGCAGCTACGGAAGTTGTGGCTCCCTCCACGCTGTCCTGGGCCCTCTTCTCTGCAGACTGGGGCTGGGGTACTACGACTACCGGTTCGAGGTTACTTGTCGACTCCGATGATATGAGAGACTGGACAAGACTTGTATTTTCACTGCCGTCACCCTTCTTCCTGCATGAGGGAACAAGAACGAGAATGCAGCATATGATTGCAAATAACAGTAAACTTTTCTTCATCTGTAAACTTTCCTGATAATGATTTTCCTATTAAATGATAAGCGTTGGAAGAACTTAATTCAATTTATCAACTGAAAAATACACTTCTCCTTCAACAACAGAGCCGTTTTTGTATAAAATGATGCATGCTTATCTCTCCAATCACCCGGTCAGAAGGAATATCTGAGGCCGATCTCCATTCCCGTTTCAAAGCCGAGACTCTTCGACCACTCCACTTTTGCCTCACCGAAGAGTGAGAATGACGGGGTGAAGAAGTATTCGCATCCGACGCCGCCGGAAATGAAGAGCGAATTGTTACCGCTGTTGTCGGGGACTCCGAATACGCCGCCGAAGCCGAGTGTTGAATAAACCTTTACCCTTTCCATATCGGCAAAGGTCCACCTGAGGTATGTTCCGGCTTCAATGAATCTGCTGAAGTCATACTGCACCGAGAGTCCTAGAGCAACGCTCTTTGTGAGATCCGCTTCGAATTTAACCCCGGCTCCGAAATTGAGCGGCGTCCATCCCTTATCGGAGAATGACGGAGCATATTCCGGAATTACATATGCTGCGATCGAGAAGCCTCTGACAACCTTTTCCATTCTTCCGACTTCCGGAGAGGAAAGCTCTCTCTCAGCGCCATCTGCTACCTCTGCCGTCTCACCGGCTTTCGGGAGGACAGTAAGATCAGTTGTCTCCGGCCCGGGTTCTCTCTCCACTTCGACTGTTTCTACTAGTGGCAGAGTCTTCTCCTCAAGAGGAGCCTGAGCCTCCTCTTCTATGCTGTCGATGAGACGCACGGCCTCGAGAGTGAGTATATCGAGGGCAGAGAGAAGATACTCTTCACTCTGTTCGGGATAGTAAAGCGTAAGAATTCCGTCCTCGAGAGTATACGTTACAAGAGAAGCCTCTTTGGGATATTCATCATTGATGAGCGTTGCAACATATACTATGTCGTCACTTTCCATACCTTCCGGAAGAGTAAGGAATGCATATGAGGTGTAGACTTCGATGGTGGAAACATATCCCTTGTAGCTGAGTGTTTCAGAGAAGACGGGACTCTCTTCTGCGCTTTCATCAGACATTTCTTCCGCCTCAGTTTCTTCCGTTTCAGAGCAGGAATATATGCTGTCGATATACTCAACCGCTTCACTCTCGAGATACTCCAGTGCCGCAACAAGGTATTCCTGAGTCTGCTCGGGATATGTAAGTACGACCTTCCCTTCCGTTATATCGTAGATGACGAGGGATGCCTCGAGAGGATAGCGTCTGCTTACCAACCCGGTGGCAGTGAGGATATCTTCATAGGTCACGCCGTCGGGAATCGTGAGTGTCGTACTGGTCCTGCCGACACAGATAAGGGATTCTATTCCCCTGTAGGAGAAATATCCTTCGAAGACTGTGTCGTCCCCGCTCTCTTCTTCTGTGATGACGGGATAATCTTCTATTGCATCTACAGCCTCTTCAGAAGGAGAGATCATCTCAGTTTCTCTTTCAGATCCGGTCGTTGTTTCAGCGCCTCTCTCCGTCTTCGTATTCTCAGCTTCTATCACGACAGGAGAGGGAGAGAAGATCTCGTCGTCGGCGTCTTTCTTATCTGAGACGACAGCAGTTTCTGACGCTGCTGCCATGACAGGAGTTTCGACAACGGCTGCTGTCTCAGATTGTGATTCACCACTCTCCGTCTCCCCTTTCTTCCTGCATGAAGAAAAAAGTATAAGAACGACGCATGTGATTGAAACTGTTAAAAAAAGAAATCTTCTATTCATAAATAATGCTTTCCCCTGTCAGATACATGGTACATCATAGACTGAGCTCGGCATTTGTTCAATTGAAAGCATAAGGGCTGCCTCCCGGCAGCCCTCATGTTGATTATCGGAGAAATCAGAATGTGTACTTTCCGCCGACTGTGAGACCGAGTTCGAATCCCGGCTTCCTGATTGCCCACTGAGCTGTAAGCTCACCGAATACGGAGAACTTCTCTGTGATGGAGTAGTCAGCACCGGCACCGAAATCGACGAGGAATGCCTTCTGTCCCTTGTTCGGGCCGACTCCGAATGATGCACCTGCTCCGAGGAGAACATAGAAGTCGAACTTGTCGAGGGAAGCGAAAGTATATCTGCCGTAGAGTGAGCCGAGAAGATATGCACTCATGTCATACTGGACCTTGAGACCTATGCCGAATGCACCGAATTCAGCTTCAGCCTTTCCTCCGAATCCGAGTACGAACGGACTAGCACTTGACCATCCGCCTGCAAGGTTGAACTTCGGTACTGCAACTGCTGCAACGGAGAAGCCTGTGAATGCGCTTGTCTTCTCTGCCACGACAGGAGCCTGGACAGGTGATACAGCTTCAACTGCTGCGGGAGCAGGTGTCTCAACCTTTTCTTCAGCTGCCGGAGCAACTGCCGTCTTTGTCTCTTCGACAGAAGCTTCTGCCTTTGTCTCTTCAGTCTTAGCCTCTTCAGCCTTCAGAGGTGCCTGCGGTGCTGCTTCTGCTGCGGGAGCCTGAACTGCTGCCTCCTGAGTCTTGACTGCGGCTACTGCTGTCTCTGCCGGAGCCTCTTCTGCCTTGACAGGATAGAGGTCGAGGAGTGCCTTGGCCTCCTTTTCGACATATTCAAGGGAAGCCTTGAGATAGTCACCCGACTGCTCGGGATAGGAAAGAACAAGTTTGCCGTCCTCTACGCTGTATGTGATAAGAGCTGCCTCTGAGGGGTACCTGTCGGCAACGTTCTTTGCAACTGCCGCGATATCTTCTTTCGTAATACCTTCGGGGATTGTAAGAGTCGTCCTGGTATTCGTTACTGTGATATCTGACTTATATCCGTTATATGAGAATGTGACTGTAAAGAGTACGCCCTTCTCCTCAGCCTTTGCTGTCTCCGTAATGACGACTGCCTTCTCTGCCTCTTTAGGAGCCTTCTCTTCAGCCTTGACTGTTTCCGTCTTTCCAGCGGGGAGCTCGGCAGGTGCCGCCTTGTCGATGAGAGCCATAGCTTCGCTTCTGAGAACGTCGATTACCTGAAGAAGGAATTCATCTGTCTGCTCGGGATATGTGAGTGAGAGCACGCCGTCCTTGTAGTCATAGTAAACAAGAGAAGACTCTGCAGGATAAGCTGCGCGTACCATATCTGCAACATAAAGTACATCGTCAAAACAGACGCCCTCGGGAACCCTGACCATCGCATTGTCGTTGTAGACTGCTACAGAAGTCGTAAGTCCGCGGTAGGAAAGAGTTTCCCTGTAGACAGGCATGTCTACAATATCTTCAGCCTTTTCAACTGCATCCTCACTGACGACGGATGCCACGTATGCATCGATGTATGCTGTGACCTCTTCGTCGAGTTCATCGAGAACCGAGAGTCTGTAATATGTTCCGCCTA
>CAVFZO010000027.1:0-23508 GCA_963626925.1 Clostridium sp. AM49-4BH | reverse complement strand
AACAGGGCTTCGTCGGCACAACCGAAACCTTCCCCGGTCTCCCGTCCGAATGATACCTGAGCGCTCTCTCTTCAAGATTATCCATAAAACACCTCGGAGAAAGTTTACAGCACTTAGCGTTCCTGTTCCAGTAAAGGAATCTTCTCAAGAAAGGAATTGCATAATAAAAAAACGCCAAATTGCACAGTGAAGATATGCCAATATGCACAGCATAAATGTGCCAATGCATAGTGCAAAAGAGACATTTTGCATAATAAAAAAGACAATCCAAATTATTTCCTTATAGAATACAGATATAGAGGTTTTTGCAAAAACTGAGAGGAAGGTTTTATGGAAGGATACAGAAAAAGGATTGCAGATGATGTACTGCAGAACAGGCTTGAAGCCAGAGGAGCTGTTCTTATTGAGGGTCCCTAGGCCTGCGGAAAGACAACTACAGCGGAGATGAAAGCCGCAAGCATCATTTATTAAATGATCCCAAGCAGTTTCAGCAGAATCTCATGCTGTCCGAGATTGACCCGGAAGTCCTTCTTGAAGGTGATAATCCAAGACTCATTGATAAATGGCAGCTTGCTCCAAAGTTGTGGGATGCAATCAGATTCTCAATTGACCACAGAAGAAAACTCGGCCTTTATATTCTTACCGGATCTGCGGTTCCTGAAAATACTGATGAAATACATCATACAGGGACCGGCCGTTTCAGAAGGATGAAGATGCGTCTCATGAGTCTATATGAGTCAGGAGAATCAACGGGAGAGGTTTCTTTATCTTCTCTTTTTGATAATCCGGAAACAAAAGTCAGGGGAACAGCATCTCTGTCTCTTAAAGACATTGAGTTCCTTATCTGCCGGGGAGGATGGCCGCTTTCTCTTTATGTTCCGTCAAATGTGGCATTAAGACAGTCCGTTGATTATGTGGAAGCTGTTATTAATGAAGATATCTCAAGAGTCGACGGAGTAAAGAAGAATACTTCGCTCGTCAGACGTTTGATGAGAGCCCTTGCCAGAAACCAGGGAACACAGGTCACCATAGATTCTCTTGTCAAGGATGTAAGTGCCAACGAAGCAGCAGCGATTTCCAGAAATACTATTGCAGGTTACTTGAATGCGCTGAAGAAGATTTTTGTAATCGAAGATATGGAAGCATGGAATCCCAAACTGCGTTCCAAAACTGCGGTCAGAACTTCAGACACAAGGTATTTCATTGATCCGTCGATTGCTACAGCTTCTTTGCGCCTGGGCCCGGGAGACCTTACGGCAGACCTTGAAACAATGGGATTCATGTTTGAAACTCTTGCTGTCAGAGATCTCAGAGTGTATGCAGACGCGATTGATGCCGATGTTTATCATTACAGAGATAAGTCCAACCTGGAGTGTGATGCTGTCGTACATTGCAGAAACGGAAAATATGGACTTATTGAAATCAGGCTTGGAGGCGACAGCCTTATAGATAAAGGCGTTGAATCGCTTTTGAAACTCAGGAAAAATATTGATTTTGAAAAAATGAGTTCTCCTTCCTTCCTGATGGTCCTGACTGCGGTAGGAAGCAGAGCATACAGGCGTCCTGACGGAGTTCTTGTTGTACCGATCGGTTCTCTGAAGAATTAATCAGGGCATCATACAATCGCCATTATAATCCGACACACTTTCGTCCCGTCCGGCAGTCGTTTCTAATGTGACAGATGCTGGCCCTGCAGACGGAATGCAGCTGCATAAACAGAATAAAATGATTTCTAGTGCGCCGTCTAGTGCGCCATCTAGTGCGCCATCTAGTGCGCCAAACATTAAATAATATGTTAGTTTAAAAAGAATTATAAACCAGTCATAATCTCTCATTTTTACCATTTACAATGCTACAGTTACTGGAAATTTTCCGACAAAGCCTGAATTGGTCTCCGCCCCCCTCCGTCGTCTGCATCTTGTTAAAGAGAAATGCCCCCACTTTCGAGGTGAGGGCATCTTTTTTAAGGCTCTGTTCAGCCTTCGATTGTGCAGTACATAAAATACTTGTATCCGAGCGGGTTGGAGAAGAATCCCTTGACCGAGTCGTCAAGCATGTAGATGTCTGTGTAGTAGTAAAGCGGTACGATACAGCCGCTCTCCATGAGCATATCCTCAGCAAGGTGCATGAGTTCGCATCTGACTGTGAGATCTGTGCAGCTCTTGATAGTTGCGATGAGAACATCATATGTCTCAGCCCATGTGCCCTTCTCGACCTTTGTGCTGAAGCCGTAGGATGTGAGGTCAAGAGAGTAGATTGCTGTGTCAGCATTAGCACCCTTGCCGTACTGAACATCGTTGTTGCCGCTTGCTGTCGTCCACATATCGAGGAAGCAGATAGCGTCGTTGTAGTCTGCGAGCCAGCCGTTTCTTGCGATAGAATAGTCACCGGCCTTTCTTGTGTTGAGGAAGGTGTTCCATTCCTGGTTCTCGAGTACGAGGTTGATACCGACTGCTGCGTATGCGCTCTGGAGGTACTCACCGATAGCCTTGTGGCCCGAAGAAGTATTGTAGAGGTATGTGAGTGTCGGGAAGTTCGTGAACTTGCCGCTCTTCTCGTCATAGCTGTAGTACTTCTTGAGAGTCTCGACAGCCTTTGTATAGTTGCTCTCGAAAGCATCTTCGCTTACGTCGTAGTAGCCGTAGTAGCTCTTGTCTGTGCCGCCTGCTGTCTGGTAGAACTGGCTGCCGTCAGCATTTGTAATACCCATAGCTACGAATGAGGAAGCGGGTTCCTGACCTGCCTGTCCGATTTCCTCGCAGATATAGTTTCTGTCGATGAGGAGAGCTGTCGCCCTTCTGATCTCAGCCTCAGCCTCTGCCTTTGCATCTCCTGTGAGAGTCGACGATGCAGGAAGAAGTTCCTGGTTGATGTTCCAGCATACATAGTATGTGCCGATCTGGCCTGCTACGTAGAATTCTGAAGGATACTTGACCTTGAGTGACGGGATTTCCTCTGTCGGAACATCGTCGATGAGCTGCCATGCGCCTGTCTCGAAGTTGGAGAGCATGTTGTTTGCGTCATCGGAGAGGTAGAACTTGATCTCGTCCATTGTAACTTCAGCTGCGTCAGGATGGTTCTCGTTCTTCTTGAGTGTGATGACCGAGTTGTGTGACCAGTCAGCAAGATAGTACATACCGTTGGAGACATATGTCGAAGGATCTGTTGCCCAGCCTTCATCTGCAACGACATCCTCTCTTACAGGGAAGTATGTCGGGAATGCAAGGAGCTCGTTCCAGTATGCGATATAGGAGGAGGTTGTCACCTGGAGTGTCTTGTCGTCGAGTGCTTCGACAGCGAGGTCATCGGGATAGCCCTTGACGACTTCGAACATGTAGCCGTAGTCGGCACCGAGAGCTGTGGATGCTGCTCTCTTCCATGCGAATGCGAAGTCTGATGCCGTAACATCCTTGCCGTCCGACCACTTCATGTCGCGGAGCTTATATGTATATGTGACAGAACCGTCGGCATTCTGGACACCTTCCGGAAGCTCTTCTGCAGCATCTGCTACGAGTGTGAGTGTTCCGTCAGCTGTCTGACCCCACTTTGCCAGTCCGCTGAAGAGGTGAGCTGTAAGTGTAGCACCGTCGACTGCGCTGTTGAGAGCCGGGTCGATTGTATCGGGTTCGGAAGCAATACAAACTGAAATAGATGATGGTGATGTTGATTTAACTGTCTGTGTTGTTGATGCACTGGACTTGGCTTCTGCTGCACCCTGTGCAAAAGCAGAAGAAACCATTACTAATGCAAGTAAAAGAACCAAAGCTTTCTTCATATTATTCTCCTTTAAAAAGAATTTTCCAAAATCTATAACAAACTTCATATTTTTGACAATAGATTAACAAAGAAATAATTCATTTTTCCGTATATTTATGCATTTGATATTCTTTTTGTTATCATAATAACATATTAAATGCACAAAATCCGACAGATGAATATCTTCGTTTTCTTCCTATGATTTACATAGTCGTCAAGAAAATAGGGCCGCTTTCCTTGAAGAGGCCCTGACTGTGTCATTTTACGAGATGGCAGGCGACAAAATGTCCCGGGCTCACTTCCTTGAACTCAGGCATGCTCTCTTCGCACTTCTTTGTCGCAAAACGGCAGCGTGTTCTGAAGGGGCACCCGGATGGGGCGTTCAGAGGGGAAGGAATGTCACCCGAGAGTACGATACGCTGGTTTGCTCTCGCCACCTTCGGATCGGGCACCGGAACAGCCGAAAGCAGAGACTGCGAATACGGATGCATCGGGTGGGAGTAGATCTCGTCGGAGGATGCAAGCTCGACCATCTTTCCGAGGTACATGACGGCAATTCTGTTGGAGATGTGTCTCACAACAAGAAGGTCATGGGCGATGAAGAGATACGTCAGACCGAACTTCTCCTGGAAATCGACAAACATGTTGATGACCTGTGCCTGTATCGAAACGTCGAGTGCGGAGACAGGTTCGTCGCAGACGATGAACTCGGGTCTTACTGCAAGAGCCCTCGCTATTCCTATTCTCTGTCTCTGGCCCCCCGAGAATTCGTGGGCATAGCGTGATGCGTGCTCGCTGTTGAGGCCGACGTAGCCCATGAGCTCGAGTACCCTTTCTCTTCTCTCATCCTTCGTGGAGTACATCTTATGGATGTCCAGCGGCTCCGCGATGATGTCTTCGACCGTCATACGGGGGTTGAGAGACGAATAGGGATCCTGGAAGACCATCGTCGCCTTCCTGCGGTAGTCGATCATCGTATTCCTGTCGACCTTTACGCCGTCATAGATGATTTCGCCCGATGTGGGCTTGTAAAGGTGGAGGATCGAACGCCCCGCCGTCGTCTTTCCGCAACCCGACTCACCGACGAGGCCGAGAGTCTCACCCTTCTTGATGACGAAGGAAATGTCATCGACAGCCTTTAAAGGCTTTGTCTTGAACATCCCCATGTTTATGTCGAAATACTGCTTGAGGTGTTTAACCTCCACAAGAGTCTTCTCTTCCATCACTGGGCCTCCTTGCCTGTAAGAGTCGCCGTACCGTCTTCGATACACTCGCGGACATTCATCCAGCATGCCGATGCATGGTCCTCGTTGATGAGCATTCTCTCGGCACGCTCAAAAAGGCATATCTTCATCGCATTCTCGCAGCGCGGAGCGAACGGACAACCCTTCGGCATATTGAGAAGGTCTATCGGGGTGCCGGTGATGGGCTGGAGCTTCTTTCCCGCCGTATCGGAGGTGGGGATGCTCCTCATGAGACCCTTGGTGTATTCGTGCTTCGGGTTGTAGAAGATCTCGTCTGCAGTACCCTGCTCGCATATCGAGCCGGCGTACATGACGATGACTTCGTCGCACATCTGGGCAACAACTCCCAGGTCGTGCGTGATGAGGATGATTGCCATCCCCAGCTTCTTCTGAAGATCCCTCATGAGGTCGAGTATCTGGGCCTGGATTGTGACGTCGAGGGCCGTAGTCGGCTCGTCGGCAATCAATATGTCAGGCTCGCATGCCAGCGCCATGGCTATCATGACACGCTGTCTCATACCGCCGGAGAACTCGTAAGGGTACTGCTTCATACGCTTTTCAGGCTCGTTGACATTGACGAGTTTCAGCATCTCGACAGCCCTATCCCATGCCTCCTTCTTCGTCCTTTTGGTGTGGAGGAGTATTGCCTCGATAAGCTGGTGGCCGATTGTGTATGTCGGGTTGAGCGATGTCATCGGATCCTGGAATATGATCGATATCTTCCCACCGCGGATATGCCTCATGGCTTTCTCGCTCTTACCGACGAGTTCCTCGCCGTCGAACTTTATAGACGAGCCTTCCTTGATTACCGCCGTGGGTGCGAGAATCTGCATGACAGAATATGCCGTAACGGATTTTCCGCTTCCGCTCTCCCCTACTATTCCGAGAACCTTTCCATGGTCGAGGTTGAAGGAGACGCCGTTGACGGCTCTGACTTCACCGCTGTCCGTAAAGAAGGATGTCTGAAGATTTCTTACTTCCAAAAGTGCCATATCTTATGTCCTCCTTTCCTAGCTGTTGAGTTTGGGGTCGAATGCGTCTCTCAGGCCGTCACCGAAGAGGTTGAGCGAGAGTACGATGAGCGAAATCATCACGGCGGGGATAACGAGACGGTACGGATAGGAATACATACCGTTGAGCGCATCGGAAGCGAGAGAGCCAAGCGACGGCATGGGGGCGTTGACCCCGAGTCCGAGGAAGGAGAGGTAGCTCTCGGTGAAGATTGCCGACGGAATCTGGAGCGCCGTCGATATTATGATGACGGAGATACAGTTCGGAAGAAGATGCTTCGTGATGATCCACTTTCCCCTGGCGCCTGCAGTACGTGCGGCAAGGACGTACTCCTGCTCCCTGAGTGAGAGAATCTGCCCCCTGATCTGACGCGACATGCTCACCCAGTACAGAAGTCCGAAGACTATGAAGAGGGATATGATGTTGGATCCGATCTTCTCGAAGACCGTCCCCTCGAGTGCGCTCGAGAGCGGATCACGGATGACGGACGCAAGAAGGATTATCATGAGCATATCGGGAAGAGAATAGATTATATCGACGATACGCATGATCACAAGGTCGACCTTCCCTCCGAAATAGCCCGAGATGCTTCCTATGGTGAGTCCTATGACGAGGACGATGAGGGAGGCGAAGAACCCGACTGCGAGGGAGATTCTCGTACCGTAGACTATTCGTATGAAGTAGTCTCGTCCGGCGGCGTCGGTGCCGAAGATGTGCGGGAATACCTTCTCGCCGGCATCTATCTTCTTCTGCTCCGTCTTTCCGTACTGGAAGGGAGAAAGGTTCTTGTATGATGAATCAACTGGCTTACCCGGCGTTATTCCGAGCTGCTGATCGTATGAGTAGGGCCAGAAGAACGGGATGAAGATACACGAGAGCGTGATGATGACGATCACGAAGAAACTCACCATCGCGACCTTGTTCTTTCTGAACCTCCTGAGGCCGTCCTTGAAGAATGTCGAGGAGGGTCTCATCTGAACCATGTATGCCTTCTCTTCCGCACTTGCGGGTTCGAAGGAGCTCAAATCCTGCTGGATACTGAACGGTTTGTGTCTGTTAAGCATTTCTCTCTCCTCCTCAGCTGAAATCGATTCTCGGGTCGACAACCTTGTAGAGGATGTCGGAAAGGAGATTCATGATGACGATGAGAGACGCCAGCATGATTGTCGTCCCCATGATGAGCGGATAGTCACGGTTGATGATGGACTGCACGAAAGAGCGTCCGATTCCCGGAACGGCGAAGATCTGTTCGACGACAAGGGAGCCCGTGACGATGTATGCAAGCATCGGCCCCACATATGTGATGACGGGGATGAGTGCGTTCTTGAGCGAATGACCGAAGATGATTTTAACCGGTGCAACACCCTTTGCCTTGGCTGTTCTTACGTAGTCCTGTCCCAGAACATCGAGCATGCTCGAACGGGTGAGACGAATAATATGTGCCATCGGACTGAGACCGAGTGTGATGATAGGAAGAATAAGCCCCTTGGCAGTCTCGCCGTTGGCGGGCACCAGCTTCAGAATGACGGCGAATATTAAAAGCAGCAGAGAGCCCATGATGAACGACGGCATACTGACGAACGCTGTCGATATTACCATTATGATTCTGTCGAAGACGGTGTTGCGGTTGAGCGCGGCCACGGCACCGAGAACTATGCCGACCACAGTCGCCCACAGGGCCGCCCTGACACCGAGCTTGACAGATGTCCTGAGGCCGTCTGTCATGATGTCGATGACGTTACGTCCCCTCTGCTTGAGAGAGGGACCGAAGTCGAACTTCGTTATTATGTCCGTCAGATATGAAACGTACTGCTCCATCAGAGGCTTGTCGAGGCCGTATTTGGCTTCGAGAGCCGCCTGTACGGCCGGAGAAACAGCCTTCTCGCTTGCAAAAGGTCCTCCCGGAACAAAATGCATGACGAAGAAGGTTATGGTCATTACGATCCATACTGTAAGAACCGCCAGCAGAATTCTTTTGATAATATAACTTAATGTTTTAGGATTCATCTATACAGTCCTCTGAATTAAAACTCGTTAATTAAGGTCGAATCCTATCAAAATGACATAAGAAATTCAATAAGGCGGAATAATTATGCAGATTTTTGTATAAAATGTGCCGAAAACTGTTATCATACGAACATTCGAGCTTTTTCTCCTCCCCTTTTTTCCTTATAATCGGCGCATGGTCATTACAAGAAAAGCAGCACAGGGCTCCCTCGACATACCGGCATCGAAGAGTCAGACGATAAGGGCGCTCCTCATTGCCCTCATGGCGGAGGGAAAATCAACAATCCGCCATCCACTCTATTCGAGCGACACGCTCTCCTGCATGAATGCGCTCTCCTCTCTCGGCGCCGCAGTGGAGACAGACGAGGACGGAACAATCCGGGTCGATTCATCGGCATTGAAGGAAAGCGGAGAAGAGACGACAATCGACTGCGGTAACAGCGGCACCACTGCCGCACTCATTCTCCCCATTCTCGCACTCGGGAAAACCCCGTTCATCCTCACAGGCGACGACCAGCTCAGAAAGAGGCCGTTTCTTCCACAGGTGATGGCTCTCGAGGCCCTCGGGGCGGAGACGGAGAGCGAGGGGGGGCACCCCCCGATCCGCGTATGCGGTCCGATAAGGGGCGGAGAATGCGTGATCGAATGCAGATCCAGCCAGTACCTCTCGGGGCTTTTACTGGCTCTTCCACTGGCAGATGGGGATTCGAAGATAACATGCTCCCTTCTCTACGAAAAGCCGTATGTCAGGATGACGGAGAGATGGCTGAGGGAGGAAGGAATCGAGTTCAGACTTTCGGATGACCTGATGGTATCTGAGATAAAGGGCGGACAGAAGTACAGAACAATAGATGCGTTCATCGAAGGTGACTACTCGTCGGCAACCTTCTTCTTCGTCCTTGCGGCACTCCACGGCACGAAAGTGACAGTATCGGGACTGGACAGAGACTCCACGCAGGGAGACAAGAGGGTTCTTGAGGTTCTCGGGAAGATGGGATGCCGCATCGAATGGAACGGCAGGAGCGTGACTGTCACCGGTCCGGCAGAAATAAAGGGCGGAAGGTACGATATAAACGACATACCGGATGCCCTCCCCGCCCTCGCTGCGCTTGCATGTTACTCGAAGGAGACGACGGAATTTGTGAATGTCGCGCAGGCGAGAATCAAGGAGACCGACAGGATAAAGGTGATGAGCGAAGAACTGGGAAAAATGGGAGCGGAGATAGAAGAGCGTCCCGACGGACTCGTCATACACGGTCACGGCTCCCTCAGGGGCGGCGAAGTATCGGGACACAGGGACCACAGGGTGATCATGGCACTCTCCGTCGCGGGGACGAAAAGCATTGAGGAGACCGTCATCGACGACACAGAAAGCGTCAGCGTGACATTCCCCACATTCTACACACTTCTCGGGGAGCTCCAGAAATGATTCTCTACCTGCTCTTCAGAAGAGCGCTGTCTTCCCCTGTCTTTTCCATTCAGATTCTCCCGGAAAATGCAGACCCGGCTCATCACGACATTCCGGAAAAAGGAACAACAGGAAGAATATCCCGAAGGGAAAAGAAACAATTCGGAGTTTTCTCCATGAAATATTCGCAGCTATCTTCATGATAATCGGAGACAACATTGACAAACATTGTCAAGACATTGCCCAACATTGACATATCATCAATGTAAAACAATGATTCATACATAAAAAATTAGATTAATTATTTATATTTTAATTAATTATCTTAAAAGCAAAGCAGAAAACGTCTATATGCGATCAACATTGTCAGACATTGACAGAAAGGGTAATGTCATTATCCCCAAAAAACTCACTACGCTGTGCTGCTGAAAACGGAACGTACAAAGCAGGAACTCTATTATCGGTCAGCGGCAATCAGCAGACCCGGCTGATCACGATACGCGAGAAAAAGACCTGTCTCAAGCTTCACCCGAGAGCGGAAATATCAAGCTTGTAAATCAATTCATCGGGAATCCTTTCCTTCACGATGAACATAATCATATACATCGGCAGATAGATGATTCTTCCGTCCACTCTGACGTTGGCATTAGAAAAAACATAAGCTCCCGGAAGCTGATAGTCGGGATTATTCATAATCTTCGTCAGCGCCGAATGCACGGTATAATCCTTCCCGGATTTTATCTCGAGCGGAACTGCACTTCCGTTGTGGTCTATCAGAAAATCCACTTCCCCCTGCTTTTTGCTGTTGAAATAAAATATATTCTTATATCCGTGGGCTTTCAGTTCCTGAGCAGTTACATTTTCATATACCGCCCCGAAGTTTATATCCTTCTCATTATTGAGAATCCTGAGCTGTATTCCATCCATGTACATTGAAGAAAGAAGACCCACATCGGAAAGGAAGAGTTTGAAGAGTGTCGCAGTCTGGCTGAGCTTCAAAGGTATGACCGGTTCCTTTGCATTATACACGGGAATTGCAGCTCCGGCATTGCTGAGCCAGACAAATGAATTCTCATATCTGTCTGCCCGGGCATTCTTTCCGCAATCACTCAATACAAAGCGTTTGTTTTTCTCATTCAATTCAGCCGGAATAAGATCGTATATCTTCCTTATCCTAAGTTTCCTATCCTCACTCTCATACTTCGATATATCTTCTCTGTATCTCGCTATGATACTCTCCTGAACCTTCACAACCTCCGCTATATTGTTTGTTTCCAGATACTTCGATACGGCAGCAGGCATCCCCCCTACGACAAGATACAGCCTGAAAAGCCTCATCATCAGATCATGAACAATCCCGTCGACCTCTTTTCTGTTTTCAAACGCATCACGTATAGTACCGAGAACTGCATGTGAGACTCCGTTGGCAACGGCAAACTCCTCGAAATCAAGAGGAAACATTTCTATCGAATCCATGTATCCTACGGGTATGGAACGTACATTATACAGTTCGACGCCGAGAAGCGATCCGCTGAGTATATACTTATAACTTCCCTCCTGAACAAGATACTTGATGGCCGTGATGCTCTCCTTGCATTCCTGTACTTCATCCAGGAATATCAAAGTCTCACCGGGAACAAGGTCGACATTCCCCAATGCAGAGATTCTCGTAAGTATTTCTCTGGCGTCTCTGGCGTCCTCGAAAAGAGTTTTTGCTGACCTGTCCTGATAAAAATCGATTTTCACAAAATGCTTGAACCGCTTTCCTGCGATATTTTCTATGATAAACGTCTTCCCGGTCTGCCTTGCGCCGGTCACAAGAAGGGCTTTTCTGTCTTTGGCCTCCAGAAAATCAACAATCTCAGCCTCGGCTTTTCTGTACAGAATTATATTTCCATTCATGATAAGATGTTATTATATTTTTGTCATACTTTGCAACAGAAAACAGGAAGATTTTGTCATACTTTTCCATAACAAACAGGAAGATTTTGTCATACTTTTCCATAAATCAATATTCGACAGCAGGCACTTTGTACAGGATTGCAAGCAGGCTGAGCAAGAGAGCGGGAAATGCGAATACCCTGCGTTACGGACGCGTGCACAGACTGCGCCATCTGCGTCTCAGTCCGCCCTTGAGAAAACATCTCAGAGGCAAAAAAAGAAGGCCGGAAGAGGCTCAGGATGCTTCGCCCCGGACCTGTCACATGGTCTATCTGGAGCAGAAGAGGTTACCTTCTTTCTGCGTAAAAAGAGAAGCTTTTCAGACCTAGATGACATAAAAGCGGTTTTCAATGTCAAAAAAGACAGAAAATAACGTTCATTTTAACAGTAAAAAATGCGATAATCATTACTAGTAAGGACCTTCGCAGCCAGTCGCGGGTTCCTCTGGTAAGGAATTGAACTATGAAGATCGGCATCCTGGAAGAAAATCTGACAGACCGTCAGCATATCGAGAACGCCCTCACGAACTATTTCCTCAGCAGGAAAATGTCTCCTTCCGAACTTTTTCTCTACTTCTTCGACAACGGCATCGCCCTTATGGAAGAGGCTGATGATATGGATATACTGATCCTCGACATCTTCCTCAAGGAGAGTATAAGCGGCATGGAGTCGGCAAAGAGGATAAGGGAGATGGGCATAGATATCCCGATTGTATTCCTGACGTCATCGAGAGACCATGCTCTCGAGAGCTATGAAGTCAATGCCTCGGCCTATCTTCTCAAGCCTGTGAACGAGAGGAAGCTCACGGCGGCCTTCGACAGGATTCTCGCCGTCTATACACCCCGCGAGCTCAGGGTCGTCTCCAACAGGGCGAAGGTTGCAGTATCATACAAGGACATAATATATATCGAAAGCTCGGGACGCACCGTCAGCATATTCAAGAAGGACGGCACCACAGTCAGGGCCATAATCAAACTCGATGAAATTGAAAAGAGGATTTACGACTCGAGGTTCCTGCGCTCTCATAAGAGTTTTCTCGTGAACATGGACGAGATACTGTGCCAGGAGGGCAACTTCTTCGTCCTCCGTAACGGCATCCAGATCCCCATCAGACAGCGCGAATCATCGGCAATACGTAAGAGGTTCGTCGACTACGTACTGAGTCAGAGAAGCGAATAAGAGAAAAACCACAGAAAACGGCACAGAAAAACCACATAAAAGGGGGAGGTGTCGCATTGGAGTGGGATGTGAAACTTGCCTCCCCCCTGAAACGTGGTTGCTCTCAATATACCCAATGTGGGAGTACCGTCAACCCCGTTGCCGCCGAAGTGTAAAAGATGGCATATTGAGTGTCATAAACGACAGCCGTCAGACCCTCCCGGCGGGCATTCATAATTCTCCGCACTCGATACTGAAATGAAAATAGTCCGGGACATCTCCCCGTTTTTCTCAGCTGTCCCTGCAAAAAAGACTTCCATGCTTACACACCTCTCGTTCTGTCATTGGACAGACCAGGAACAAAGTTCTAGTATTGACGCCATAGGAGACAACATGAGCGAGTTCGACCAGGCTCCGGAGAGGAGAAGTACAAACTGCGTGAAATGGAACAGAAAGGCTGTTTCATCGATAGCCTCTGCCGAGGATGCAATCCCCTTCTGGGTTGCAGATATGGATTTTTATTCGGCACCGGCAATCAGAAGGAAGGCGGAAGATGTCGCTTCGAGCGGCGTCTACGGCTATCCGGTATTCGACGATCTCGAGACTATCTTCGCCTCCTGGCTTAAAAGAAGGCACGACTGGGACGTATCTCCCGAAACGATCTCCTTCTCGATGGGACTGCTGCACGGAATCGCCGGAGCAATCGACTGCTTCACGAAGAAGGGCGACAGGATAGTAATCCCCTCACCCACCTACAAGCCTTTCAGAGAGCTCTGTTCCCTCTCGGGAAGAGTTATGGAGGAACTTGAGCTCGACTACGACGGAAAAGAGTTCTCCCTCGACCTCGATAAACTCGACAAGGCTGCTTCCACGGCCTCGATGATTCTCTTCTGCTCGCCGCACAACCCGACGGGAATCGTATTTACAGAGGAAGAGAACGAGGGCGTACTTGAAATCGGGAAGAAGTACGGCATCCCCGTCGTCTCCGATGAGATACATGCCGATCTGACGCACCCGGGAAGAAAACATATCCCGATGGGAAAGACTGCCGGGAAGGTCGGAGCAGAGTGCATAACATTCATGGCACCTTCGAAGACGTTCAACCTCGCAGGCGAGCATTCGGCATTCGCAGTATTCTCCGACAGAAGGATGATGAGAATGTGGAAGGCACGGGAGGAAGCTCTGTGGCTCACAACGCCGGGATACTTCATAGGCGAGATGATGCGAGACGCATATACAGAGTGCGACGACTACAACAGGGAGTTATGCCTCTATCTCAAGAGAAACTCCGACGAAATAGAACAATACTTCGACGCCCACCCCTGCGGAATCATAAAGGTGAAGGGAGGCTCTTCCTTCGTGACTCTTCTTGACTGCTCCGCCATCTATGATAGGATTGAGAAAAGAGTTCTCTCGGATCCGGACCGCTATAAGGGAGGAGAAGGAGGAGGCGTTCTCTCCCGCTTCTTCGGAGTCGAAGCCGGAGTGGCCATGAATGACGGCAGCTGGTTCGGGCGGCAGTACAGGACGTTCGTTCGTTTCAACTACGGCACGAACCTCAGGGACGTTCTGGATGCTCTCGGGAGGATGAGGAGAGCCGTTGAAAACCTTTAGCACAGGAAAGAGCCTGAGGGCCGTTTACCTCTTCATTCTAGTCATTACACTTTTCATGGGCCTCATCCCCGGAGGATTCATATCGTATTCGCTCTCGTACATCCCGTTCTTTGCAGAAAACAGGGCGGGTCTCTTCATATCGGTATTTGCTGAACACATCGTCATGCTCCTTACTCTGGAACTCTTTCTGAGAAAGCTCTTCGGCAGGAGCGTCGTCACATTCGTATGCGGGGAAGATAAAAATGCGGGAAGGTTTATCCTGATTGTCCTCCTTACAATAGTCATCTATACGATACCCGAGCTGATCACAGGGAAAGAGAACATCATAAACAGCGTCGACAGTGCGGGGATGAAGATTCTCTTTTTGCTTCTCTCGGCCCTTTTCTTCCTCCCCCAGACCCTTCTCGAGGAGGCTCTCTTCAGAGCGCTTCCCGAGAGGATATTCTCGCCTCAGGGAGAAAAACGGAGGCCGTGGGAGAAGTTTCTTCTGGCCCTTGTCTGCGGCATTCTCTTCATCCTTCCACACCTCTGGAACGTGGAGGTGACATCATTCTATCCCCTTATCCCGATAATCACCTACTTTCTCTGGGGTTTTCTCTCCTCCCTTCTCGGACAGAGGGAGCACTCATACCTCTCTGTCTGGGCGATGCACTACGCCAACAATATCTTCTCTGTAACGGCAGTAGGAATGAAGGGGACGACAGTCAGCGGAGCCCCGCTTTTCTACACTGAAAAGACTTCTTTCTCACCGCTTCTTCCTGCTACAATCTCCCTGCTGTTCCTTGTCGTATATCTCTTCGATAAGGCAGCAGAGAAGAGGAAGAGAGTAAATGAAGCGGAGCCTTATTGAGAACATGGACTGGAGAGGAGAGAGGGATTTCTCCCTCCTCCCCTTCAACGAAGTTGACGCCCTCATTTTCTCCGTTCTCATCTACCAGCGTTTCGAAGACGCCCCGCAGGAACTGGAAGGAAAGACGATTGACGAGCTCTACCCCATTCTCTGTCCCGTCCCTCCGGAGCTTACGAAAGGCTTCGACACAGCACGCTTCCGGCTCTGGGAGAAGGTCGCATCATCAAGGCGCTTCTCATCCCTCAGACTCGACTTCTTCTCCTCTTCTCTTTCGAAGGAGGAGAAAAGCGAAGAGCAGTTCGCAGCCGCAGTCTTCTCCTCTTCTGACGGACGGGGATACATGATCTTCAGAGGAACCGATGAATCGGTCACGGGATGGCAGGAGGACCTCAATCTTGCCTGTGAAGACGAGATACCGTCGGAGAGAAAGGCGCTCGAGTTTCTCTCGTCTTGCTCGGAGGGTTATACTTCCCTCGTCCTTGCAGGACACAGCAAGGGAGGAACGAATGCCCTCTACGCAGCCCTCAGGGCTGAGAACGTCATATTCCGGAAGATAGAGAAAATATACTCGTTCGACGCTCCGGGACTTGCCCCGTCACTCACACTTTCCCCCAGATGGGAGGAGGTTACGGCAAAGACGGAGAGCTTTGTGCCCTCGACATCGATTGTCGGGATGCTCTTCAACACAGCAGAGAAGCAGAGGGTCGTCAGGGCTGACGGCATTGCAATAATGCAGCACGATCCCTTTACATGGTGGACGGAGAAGGAGAGCTTTGTATATGAAAAGGATCTCTCGGTTGTAAGCAGACTCCATTCGGAGTCGATGGAGGCTTTCCTCTCCTCGACGACGAGAGAGGAGCGTGCGATACTCGTCTCGGTAATATCACGGGTGCTTGCATCGGTGAAGGAAGAGAATATTTTCCGCATTCCCTTTGTAATTTTCGAACGCTTTGATCTATTTAATAATGAGCTTCTTTCTCTTACTGACGAGGAGAAGCGTATAGTAAAGAAACTCTTCAGAGCCTATATGGCATCGTCAAGGAAAGGCTACAAGAGGCTGAGGGACAACAGCAGTGGCAGGAAAGAAGACAAATAAGAAAAAGGGAAAGGTGTGGCTCAGGATAGCGCTACTTGCGCTCTCGCTTGTAGTCATATTCCTCGTTCTCTGTTACATAACACCTACTGAAAGCGAGAGCGGCATCGTACGCGCCGGCGATATCGAGAACCTTGAAATTCCTTCGGGACCCGACGACTCGATCATCGTCAGTCACACCGGCTATACCCTCTCATACTGCGAGGAGTACGAGGTACCATACTGGGTCGCCTACTCCCTTACAAATAATAAGGTGACGACGCAGAGCGCCTCGAGGAAGGACAACTTCCGGGAGGATCCGCTTGTCTCCACGGGGTCTGCAACGCTTCTGGACTACAAGAAAAGCGGGTACGACAGGGGTCATATGGCTCCGGCAGCCGACTTCAGATGGTCGGAAGAGGCCATGGACGACACATTCTATCTCTCGAACATGTGCCCGCAGATCCATGCCTTCAATGCCGGAATATGGAGTGACCTCGAGTCTGCCGTGAGAAGCATCGCATACTCCGATGAGGAGATATACATCGTGACGGGTCCCGTACTCACTGACGGGCCGTACGAAACGATAGGTGAAAACAATGTCGCGGTCCCGAAATATTACTACAAGGTCATTCTCGACTACACGGAACCTGTAATCAAGGCGATAGGATTCATACTGCCGGCAGAGAAGTCCTCCGAGCCGTTATCGTACTTTGCCGTCACAGTCGACAGAGTCGAGGAGGTTACGGGAATAGACTTCTTCCCCGCCCTTCCCGATGACATCGAGACCGTCGTCGAAGCGGAATGCGATCCCTCCCTCTGGGCCCTGAGGCCCTTCTCCATCTCGAGTACGGAGGTGAGCACAGAGGCTCTGGACTACACTTCGGGAACGACTACATCGTCGTCTGAAAGTACCGTGACAGTCCTCATTGATCTCTTCAACAGGAACTTCTACCTCTTCAAGAAGGAGATCTTCTCTGCACTCGGAATAACGAAATACATGAGGGCGGCCGGCCTTATCTAGAGTCTGGAATAGATGAGGGAAAGATATCTGTCGGCTTCCTCGCCTGAGATGTCCTCCCTCTCCTGCGACGAGATATAGAAGCGTGCATCCGTCCCCTTATGTACAGTCTTCTCCCTGTCTCCCGGCTTCTTCGTTCCCATATCATCCCAGAGGCTGCTCTTTATGTGGCCGTCGAGAGCGCAGTCTATAAGAAGCATCATCGGGCTTCTGTTCACACTTCCCGACGGGAACCACGGACGGGCAAGCGAGACGCTTTCGTCGACGACACAGCTTTCACGGCGGAAGGCACAGTCATGGAAAATGAAGCCGATTTCCTCTCCATCATATGTTGAAGGAGCTGCTATCACACCTTTGGCACGCGAGATGATCTCACAGCCCTGGAAGAGAGCAGGACTGCTTCCGAATATGAAATCGACGCAGCCTTCGATGGTCGAATCCTCAACTGATGCCACACCGCTGTCCAGGTACAGCGTATCCTGCCAGCCGCGGAAGGTACAGGAACGGAAGATTGACTTATCAGAGCCGAATACTGTCCGGAGTGCAACAGCCTGGAGATCAATCTTTACGCCGTCCTCGTTCTCCTCGTTTGCTCTGAAAGCACGGGGATAATCGAATGAATTCTCGAATGTAACGCCGATGGCCGTGAACGAGGGAGCGGCAACGGTGAAAGTCGCACTCTCTCCTGTATTCATCACCTTTCCGTCTCTTTCCATGCCGTGTCTGTCACCCCAGCTTATAACCGAGCCGCATTCGCTGATGAGGGTGACATCCGCCCTTGTAACGGTAACCTTTTCCTTCCATACACCCTCGCCGAGGATGATTGAAACCGGCCCTTCCGGAGCGGAGGATAATGCCTCGCTGATGGAATCCCCCGCACTCAGATAAATTGTTGTCATACTCCCGATTATAGTCCAAAGGGACAGTAAGTGCTAGTGAGCCCTTTTCTCCCCCTTCCACTTATCAGGAAGGGCCGGTATGATGAGAGTATGAAGAGAGAAGTAAATCTCAGGGAGGGCGGCATAGTATCGTCAATGCTGCTCTTTGCCTTTCCCATAATTCTCGGAAACATATTCCAGCAGGCCTATAATCTTGCCGACACACTCATAGTCGGGCGCTTTCTGGGGGCGGGGGCCCTTGCGGCCGTGGGAAGTGCGTATTCCCTCATGAATTTCCTCAATTCCCTCCTTATCGGGTTGAGCATGGGGGCGGGAGCCCTCTTCTCCTACTCCTACGGGAGGGGCGACATGAGCGCAATGAGAAAGGACATATACAACAGCGCCGTACTATTCTCGCTCCTCGCCATCATCATGACCGTGCTCTGCTACATCTTCACTGATGATATCCTCATACTCCTGAGGACACCCTCCGCCCTCTTTGCAGAGGAGAAGGAATACATAAGCGTCATCTTCAGCGGCATCTTCTTCGTCTTCCTTTATAACTACGCCTCTTTCCTCCTCAGAAGCCGCGGAGACTCCTCGACATCCCTATACTTTCTCATCATTTCGGCACTCCTGAACATCGTACTCGACATCGTCTTCATCGTCCCCCTCGGACGCGGCGTCCGGGGAGCAGCGGAGGCAACTGTAATATCGGAGATGGTGTCGGGCGTGGGACTTACTCTCTACTTCCTTCTGAAGAACAGGGACCTCCTTCCCGGAAAGGACGAGAGAAGGATCGAGATAAAACGCATCGGGAACATCTTCAAATATTCATTCCTCACATCGGTCCAGCAGTCCATCATGAACTTCGGCATTCTTATGATCCAGGGCCTCGTCAACTCCTTCGGTGCCACCGTCATGGCCTCCTTCGCAGCTGCCGTCAAGATCGACACGCTTGCCTATACGCCATCCCAGGAATTCGGAAGTGCATACTCCATATTCATCAGCCAGAACCTCGGAGGCGGGAAGATGGAGAGAATAAGGAAAGGGATGAAGGCGGCTGTGCTCATATCATCGGTCTTCTCCCTTACAGCCTCCGCCGTCATATGGGCCGCAGCCCCGGCACTGATGACACTCTTTGTCAGTGCAGACGAGACTGAGATCATCAGAACAGGATCCATCTATCTCAGAACAGAAGGCGCATTCTACATCGCAATCGGCATCCTATTCCTCCTCTACGGCTACTACCGCGGTATCGGGAGACCGGAGTGGAGCATCGTGCTGACAGTCATATCTCTCGGAACGAGAGTTCTTCTTTCATACACTCTTGCTCCCCGGTATGGAGAAACGATAATCTGGTGGTCAATCGTAATCGGATGGATTCTTGCAGACATCATCGGACTTGCCGCCATCAGAAAAGTCAGGATAAAGGAGAAAGAGGAGTGACATCACTTCATACACACAACACATTCTGCGACGGAAAGAACACGGTGCGGGAGATGATAGACGAAGCCGTACGCCTCGGCTTTCCCTCCATCGGCATCTCCTCACATGCATACACAGGCTACCCCTTCGACGAGTGCGGAATAAAGAAGGACAGGGTTGAAGAATACTTCAGCACTGTTCTCTCACTCAAGGAGGAATACAGGGGAAGAATCTCTGTCTTTCTGGGCCTCGAGCTCGAGAGCAGAACGGAGGGAGAGAAAAGACCCGGAATCGAGCAGCGCCTCGACTATACGATAGGTTCGGTCCACCTCTTCAGAAAGGACGGCCTCTTCAAAAGCGTGGACAACACCCCCGAAGAGTGGGAGGAGGCTCTTTCACTCTACAACGGTGACACCCTTGCTCTCATCGAAAGCTACCTTGAGGAGCTTGCATCATTTGCCGAAGAGTCCCCTTTCGATATCGTGGGACACTACGACCTCTATACGAAGTTCAACGAGAAGAGACACCTCTTCGACGAGGAAGATAAAGCCTACAGGGCACTTGCCCTGAAGTATATTGACCGTATTGCAGAGACCGGGAAGATCTGTGAAATCAACACAGGTGCGATGAGCAGGGGCTGGAGAAGCGTTCCCTACCCCGCCTTCTTTCTTCTCGAGGAGATGAGGAAGAAGAACGTCCGCATCATAATAAACTCCGACGCACATTCCGCATCGGCTCTCGCCTTCGGTTACGATACAGCACATAGACTTGCCCTCGATGCCGGCTATACATCCCAGTATGTTCTGACGCCGTCGGGATGGAATCAAAGCAGACTGTAAAGCATATTTTCTTTCACTTTCCTTAGGGCAATTGCATAATCCTTACTAATACATACCAAATCGTTACAAATCCTCTGAAAAATGTTTATTTTCGGAGGATTTTTCTTTGTGGAGGGGTTGACTATTCTCTTTAGGTATTGTATACTATACAATGCAAAGGAGAACGCATATGTCAAACTATCCAGATTGGGTCAATTCTTACAAAACCAAGGGGACTTCCATTAAGAAAGTCGGGAACAACTATTACCTCTATAAGACGACGTCGCACAGAGTGCCGGGGAAGAAGTATCCTCAAACTGTCTCGCAGTACATCGGCATTATTACTGAAGATGGAGTCAAGGAAACCGGCAACAGGGTTGTTCAGAGTGAAGATGTTGTGGTGAAGGAGTACGGGATGACTAAAGTTGTTCTTTCACTTCTCGAGAAGAAAAGTTCCTGTTATGCCAAGGGAGGAGAAGAGAGAGCACTTCTATTGAGACTGTTGAGCATTGAAAGTCCCGAGAGCTATGTTCTTGATGAGGAAGAAGCGGACCTTACCATAAAGAGAAATGCCGTCATACCCCGTTTCAAGGAGAAGGTGGAAGCCGAGATGGGCTGTCTTTTCAGCGAGCTGAGTATTCTCAGAAGTATTTACCTTGTGAAGATGGGAAAGAAGGAATTTATAAGCAGAGTCAGCGATGAACAGAAAGAGCTTCTCTCCAGACTGGAGGTGGTGCTATGAAGAGACAACACCTCTCCCGCAAGGAGATATTCAGAATTGCAGAAGCAAAGGCAGATAACAAGTCTCTTTTATCCTTGCTGAAGGCAATTCCAGATCCCCGTAAAGAAAAGAACAGGAAGTACCCTCTTGAGTATATTCTCATCGTTGTTCTATTCGGTTTCAGCTGCGGATGCACGACTGTAGTGGCCGCATGTGTTGAGTCGAAATACATAAGGGAGGCTCTCAGTAGGTGCTTCGGAATTGAAAAGATACCGAGTCATGACACCTGCAGCCGGGTTCTGAGGATGCTTAACCCGGTTTATTTGAACTATGCGTTATGGTCATGGGCTGGACTTCTGACAGAGGGAGAGAAATCTCACATCTGCTATGACGGAAAAGCTGTCAGGGCTGCTGCAAGGAACAAAGGGAAAAGCGGGAAGGAATACTCCACATATATAATGAATGTCTTCAATGCATCTTTCGGAGTTTTTCTCGGCCAGAAGATGGTCGGAAAGAAAAAATCGGAGATTTCCGTTCTTCCGGCTGTCATCGAGAAGACCGACATAGAAGAAAGTACAGTGACAATCGATGCGATGGGTACACACCCAAACATCATCAGTCAGATATTGGAACAGAACGGGTCTTTCATGCTCCCGGCTAAGAGCAACCAGAAGAAGCTCATGAGAAACATCTCCGACATAATACTTGATGCCGAGAACAAAGATAAGGAGGCAACGACAGATGGACTGAAGAGAGTCCAAAGCGGAACATACTCCGAGTCCGGTCACGGGAGGGAATCGAGTAGGTCAGTTCTAGGGTTTTCTTTCCCTAGAACTTTTCCTCTCACACCACCGTGCGTACCGGTCTGGTACACGGCGGTTCAACCAAAATCGAATACAAGCTGTCTTTCTCCACCTTGTATAGCCTTGTCTCTCTTCATTCGTTCATTGTGCAATCGGTTCCAAGTCGCCTCTATCGGAATTAGTCCAAATTGAATTTCTAGTGCAGAGTTAGTTATATATCTACTCAGTGCACCGGACATCTTCCAGTATGAATTACTTGTAGCCTTTCCAAGTTCTTCAAGTTGCCATTCCTTACATCCAAGTTTCCTTAACTCAGCTTTCCGCCTGGTTCCTTTCTTCCAGAGCTTCCAAAGTTTCTGTCTTAGCCTTCGTCTTATCCATCCTGCAGTATCGCGCATGTAGCTTTTGAGAGCGCTTCTTGCATAATAGTTCATCCAGCCTCTGAGATAGGTATTGAGATTTCTTATAGTAGTTTCGAAACTTTCTCCCTTACTCCTACTTGTAATTTCTCTTATCCTATCCTCAAACTTCTTAAGCTTCTTCTCCTTGGGTTTGCAATATCCTAGTTCACCGTTTTTCCTTCTCTTTGTAGAGAGGAACGTAAAGCCTAGGAAAGAAGAGCCAACGGCACTTCTCGCCTCTGTCTTCTCCATATTCACTTTCAGCTTCAGTTTACCTTCAAGGTATCTTATCGCCGAGGCCTTTACTCTTTTACAAGCGTAGTTGCTCTTGGTGAATATGTTGCAGTCATCAGCATACCTTACGAATTTTAGTCCTCTTTCTTCCAGTTTCTTGTCGTATGGAGTGAGATAAATATTTGCCAGTAAAGGACTTGCGGGTCCTCCTTGTGGAGTGCCTTCTTCCGTTGCTATCAAACATCCGTCACTCATCACACCACTTTTGAGGTATACATATATCAGTCGTCTGATGTCCTTATCCCTCATCTTCTGGTCAATCAAAGTCATAAGCAAGTCATGATTGATTGTATCAAAGAACTTCGAGAGGTCAAGGTCTACCACATGTGTGTAGCCCTCAGCCATGTAAATCTGTGCCTGCCTTACAGCGTCCTCAGCACTCCGGTTCGGCCGGAAGCCGTAACTGTAGTCTGAAAACGTAGGTTCAAACACAGGTTGGAGAACCTGAACCATTGCCTGTTGTATGACACGGTCTATCAAACATGGAATACCAAGTAACCTCACCCCACCGTTGTCCTTAGGTATCTCTACCCGCTTCACCGGCTTGGGTTTGTACTTTCGTGTGAGTATCTGTTCCTTAATCCGTGGCCAGTTCTTCTCGAGGTATGCGTCCAAATCTTTCATCTGCACACCGTCAATACCGCCACTACCACCATTTCGCTTGACATTCTGTACTGCTATTTCGATGTTATAAGGCGAGAGCATCCTCTCACATAATTCCGTATTCGGTTCTCTTCGATTCTCTTCCGTCATGGGTTCTGTTCTTACATAGTCATCGCTTATAGCTAGGTTTCCCCGCCTTCTGTTGTTATTACTATGTTAACCTTTTCCTCCTTATTGAAGATTTTGATTGTTCGGTCCTTCCCGTCCTCTCCCCGCGGTACTATGACCTCTGCTGACTTCCTACCATTCGTTGTTACTATGCAGTCACCGGCGATGTTGCAGCCTCGTGCACTGGCAGGACCTCCCCTGGTACTCTGTAATAACCTTCCTCACATACAGCGTCTACATTTACCTTCCGCTCTTAACCGTGGACTTCGTCACTTTCAGCAAACTCATCCAAACGACCGGCCTTATATGTAG
>CAVFZO010000026.1:0-23705 GCA_963626925.1 Clostridium sp. AM49-4BH | reverse complement strand
TGTGATAGCCTTGATTGTCTGGTTCGGGTTAGCGCCCATAGCAACCTGTGCTACATATACATAGCCGTACTGCATAGCGATTTCAGCCAGGCTCTTCTTCTTGATTTCCTTACCTGCAGCTGCAAACTGTGCAACCTGACCGATGTTGGAAGCCTTGCTTGCCTGTCCGCCTGTGTTGGAGTAGACCTCCGTATCGAAGACGAAGATGTTGACGTTCTTCTTCGATGCGATTACGTGGTCGAGACCGCCGTATCCGATATCGTAAGCCCATCCGTCGCCGCCGAAGATCCATACCGACTTCTTCGAGAGGTAGTCCTTCTTGTCGAGGATAGCCTTTGCCTTGTCGCATCCGCATGCCTCGAGAGCCTTGATGTATCTAGCGGTAGCTTCCTTGTTCTTCTCGGAATCGGAGAGGGTGTTGAGCCATTCCTGAGCCGTCTGTCTTACATCTTCATTGTCGCCGTTTGCGATGATGTCGTGTGTGAGGGAGACGAGATCCTCTCTGATCTTATCCTGACCGATGAAGAGTCCCAGTCCGTGCTCTGCGTTGTCCTCGAAGAGTGAGTTACACCATGCAGGTCCCTTTCCTTCCTTGTTCGTGCAGTAGGGTGATGTTGCGGCAGGACCGCCCCAGATTGATGAACAACCGGTAGCGTTCGAGATGTACATTCTGTCGCCGAAGAGCTGTGTCACGAGGCGTGCATA
The DNA here is from genome assembly GCA_963626925.1 of Clostridium sp. AM49-4BH. Classification (GTDB taxonomy): domain Bacteria; phylum Spirochaetota; class Spirochaetia; order Sphaerochaetales; family Sphaerochaetaceae; genus Ornithospirochaeta. The sequence goes on along the minus strand of CAVFZO010000026.1, from coordinate 23,000 downwards.
GCTTGTCTCTGCACAACCTGCACATGAACCGGAGAACTCGAGGAGAGGCTGTCTGAACTGGCTGCCCTTGACCGTGTTGTCGATCATGTCGGCCTTGTCTGCAACCTTTGCTACGCAGTAGTCGAATACCGGCTGCTGCCCGAGTTCCTCTTCCATGTTGACCATTGTGAGAGCTCCGACAGGACATACGGATACACAGACCGAGCATCCCATACAGTCGAGAGGAGATACTGCGAGTGTGAACTTGTATACGCCCTTGCCCTTTCCTGCCTTGACGTCGACGATCTTTGCCGCTTCAGGAGCATTCTGAGCTTCTTCAGCTGTAAGAGCGAACGGTCTGATTGTTGCATGAGGACAAACATAGGAGCACTGGTTGCACTGGATACACTTTGTCTCGTCCCATCTCGGTACAGATACTGCGACGCCTCTCTTCTCGTAAGCTGAAGCTCCGAGTTCGAACTGGCCGTCCGTGTGTTCGACGAATGCAGATACCGGCAGTGAGTCGCCGTCCATTCTGTCGACAGGCTCGAGGATTGTGGAGACCATCTTGACAAGTTCCTCTCTTCCTTCGAGTTCAACGCTCTTCTTCTCGTCGACTGCATCCTTCCATGAAGCGGGGACGTCGATCTTGACGAATGCGGAAGCACCGAGGTCGATGGCCTTGTGGTTCATGTCTACGACATCCTGTCCCTTCTTGAGGTAGGAGGCTGTAGCCTTCTCCTTCATGTGCTGGATAGCCTCTTCCTGGGGCATGACCTTGGCAAGTGTGAAGAATGCGGACTGGAGGATTGTGTTTGTTCTCTTGCCCATTCCGATCTTCTGAGCCAGGTCGATAGCGTCGATTGTGTAGAGCTGGATGTTGTTTGCCGCGATGTATCTCTTTGCAGCTGCATCGAGGTGGTGCTCAAGCTCTGCAAGAGTCCACTGGCAGTTGATCATGAAGATTCCGTTCGGCTTTACGTCCTGGACCATCTTGAAGCCCTTTGTCACATAGCTCGGGTTGTGGCATGCAACGAAGTCAGCCTTGGAGATGTAGTATGGGCTTCTGATGGGCTTGTCACCGAATCTGAGGTGGGAAATCGTGACGCCGCCTGTCTTCTTCGAGTCATACTGGAAGTAAGCCTGGACGAACTTGTTGGTGTAGTCACCGATGATCTTGATGGAGTTTTTGTTAGCACCGACTGTGCCGTCTCCGCCGAGACCCCAGAACTTGCATTCGATAGTTCCTTCAGCTGCTGTGTTGGGTGCATTCTTGTCCTCGGGGAGGGAGAGGTTCGTGACATCGTCCACGATGCCGAGTGTGAACTGTCTCTTCGGAGAATCCTTCTTGAGTTCGTCGAATACTGCGAATACGCTTGAAGGAGGAGTATCCTTGCTTCCGAGACCGTATCTGCCGCCGATGACAGTCTTGTCTGTGACACCGTTCTCGCTGAGAGCTGTGACGACATCAAGATACAAGGGCTCTCCGAGTGCTCCCGGTTCCTTTGTTCTGTCGAGGACAGCAATCTTCTTTGCTGATTCAGGAATAGCTTCAAGGAGTCTCGATGCCTTGAACGGGCGGTAGAGTCTGACCTTTACAAGACCGACCTTCTCTCCGTGTGTGTTGAGGTAGTCGATGACTTCCTCTGCGACATCACAGATAGAGCCCATTGCAATGATGACTCTGTCGGCATTCTGTGCACCGTAGTAGTTGAAGAGGCGGTAGTCTGTCCCGAGCTTCTCGTTGATCTTGTTCATGTAGGATTCAACGACTTCAGGAAGTGCGTCATAGTATTTGTTGCATGCTTCCCTGTGCTGGAAGAAGATGTCTCCGTTCTCGTGTGAGCCTCTCATGTGAGGATGCTCGGGGTTGAGACAGTGGTCTCTGAATGCCTTGACGGCGTCCATGTCGCACATATCCTTGAGGTCTTCATAGTCCCAGACCTGAATCTTCTGGATCTCGTGTGATGTTCTGAATCCGTCGAAGAAGTTGATGAAAGGAACCTTGCCCGTGATTGCAGAAAGGTGAGCTACAGGTGAGAGGTCCATGACTTCCTGGACGTTGCCTTCGCACAGCATTGCGAAGCCTGTCTGGCGGCATGCCATGACGTCGCTGTGGTCGCCGAAGATGTTGAGCGCCTGTGTTGCGACTGTTCTTGCAGACACATGGAAGACAGCAGGAAGCTGCTCGCCGGCAATCTTGTACATGTTCGGGATCATGAGAAGAAGTCCCTGGGAAGCGGTGTATGTGGAAGTGAGTGCACCAGCTCCGAGAGAACCGTGAACAGCACCTGCAGCACCTGCTTCGGACTGCATTTCAACGACCTTGACCTGAGTACCGAAGATGTTCTTCAGGCCGTTAGCACTCCACTGGTCGACGAAGTCCGCCATAGGACTGGATGGAGTGATGGGATAGATACAGGCAACCTCGCTGAATGCATAGCTTACATGAGCCGCTGCGTTGTTGCCGTCCATGGATTTCATTTTTCTCACCATGAATAGAGCCTCCTTGACAATAGTCCAGACACAAGGTCTGTTAGGGAATTTTATACAGTTTACAGCGCAGGAAAGAAGAGGGCAGAGTGGCCCCGTCTTTTCCTGTCACACGGAGTAAGGATAACCCCATTCGGGGGACTTTTCAACATGTTAGACGCTTTTGAACGGCTATATTGTTTTGGACCATTAAGATATTTTTTTGACTGACGTCGGACGGAAATACACGGGAAATACACTTTGCCCGCGGGAAAATGATTATTATCTTTATTGGGGAGGTGTTATGGCGACACTGACTCTTATTACCGATATTGAAGCGAAGAAGAGAGATATCTCACAAAGGATGGAGAAGCAGATGATGGCTAAGGTCAAAAGCTCGACCTATCCCCTGAGGGCTCTTCTTTCGTACTACCGCAGTGCAATGATGGAAGTCGAAACGAAATTCCGCGTCCTCGACGACGAGTTCTCCCTCTCCTATGACCGCAACCCCATTGAAAGCATCTCTACAAGGCTCAAGAGCATCGACCAGATATATGACAAGGCGAGAAGAAAAGGAGTCCCGCTGAACCTGACGGCCATCGAGGAGAACATCTACGATATTGCGGGTGTGAGAGTCGTCTGTCCCTTCGAGAAGGACATCTATGCCCTCCGCGACTCCATACTCACTCATGATGACATCACGCTCTTCGAGGAGAGGGACTACATAAAGAATCCCAAGAAAAGCGGCTACAGAAGTCTCCACCTCATTGTCGAGGTCCCCATCTATCTCGATAAGGGGAAGAGACAGATGAAGGTTGAGATACAGCTCAGAACGATGGCCATGGACCAGTGGGCCAGCCTCGAGCACCGTCTCATGTACAAGAAAGACCTTCCCGCGGATGTTGCGGTATCACTGAGAACAAAGCTTTTAGAATGTGCCGACCTCAACAGGGAGATTGACAGGAAGATGCAGGAGATCAAGGACGTGAGCGACCTATACACAAGAGAGTGATGACAACTCTGTAAAGAGCCCTTCGATTACCCTGCCGTCGATATCTGGAGCCGTTTCGATGCTGAAAAGGCTGTGGACAGGGACTTTCCTGTGCTTTCAGAGGGGGTCAAGGATGGAAAAGAGGTAATCCAGAAGAATGGACTACCTCTTTGCGCTTAACGGGCAGGATCAGACCCCTTCTTCGAGTTTATCCATTGCCAGATGGAGATTGTTGTTCACTTTTTTCAGTATTTCATGAGCCTCGACGCTTCCAGTATTGTACATAATCATCAGAACGGAGGCACTTACACTTTTCCCGCTGTCTTCCCAGACGCGTTCGACATCGGCATCCTGACAGGCCGCAATTCTTTTTATCAGAGTTTTTGCTCTGTTCTCCAGTTTTTTGTTGGTAGCTTTCAGATTAACCATGTAATTGTCGTAAACAAGGCCGAGCTTGATCATCGAAACGGTTGTCAGCATATTGAGGACCATCTTTTCGGCAGTCCCGGATTTCAGTCTCGTGCTGCCGCTTATTATTTCGGGGCCGACATCGACGAAGACAGGGTAGTCTGAATAGTTGAAGCTCAGGGCCTCCTCGTTGCAGCAGATAGATCCCGTTACGGCACCGAGTTCTCTGGCATAGGAGAGAGCGGAAAGAACGTAGTTGGCGTTTCCTGAGGCGGAGAGGCCGACGAGAACATCTTTTCTGGAAAATCCGATTTTCTTCAGGTCATTTATGCTCTCATCGCTGTCTTCGGCACTTTCGGCGGAGAGACGGAGTGCTCTGTCTCCGCCTGCGATTATTCCGACAACCATATCGGGAGAAACACCGAATGTCGGGGGACATTCAGAGGCATCGAGGACGCCCAGCCTTCCGGATGTTCCGGCCCCTATATAGACAAGTCTCCCTCCGCTGCGGAATGAAGAGACGATTTTATCTATCAGGGGATAAATGCTGTCAATTGCCTTCTCGACGGCATAGGCGACGCCTTTGTCTTCATTGTTCATGACAAGGCAGATCTCCCTTGTGGTTTTTGTATCTATTCCCTTTGAATTTATATTCACTGATTCTGTTTTTAACATCTAAATTACCCTACTTAAGTTCCAGCAGCAGATCCTTGTAGTTTGCCATAATCTCGTCAGGAGTCTTACCGAGTTCCTTCATGACCGCCAGATAGAGTGCATCTATCAGAGCGAACTGGCCGTAACGGGAATATATGGCTGTCATTCTGATGATCTTGGATTCTGCAAGAGGAATTGACAGAACATAATCGCTTTCGGCTGTAAGTCTGTTTCTCTTTCCTCCGGTGATTGCCACTACGGGGCAGTTCTGGCTCTTCGCCTTCTTCACCGGAAGCAGTACTTCCTTCGTCAGACCGCTGTAGCTGATGGCTATTACGAGATCATTCTCGGTGCAGAGTGAGGAGTTCAGGATGGCCAGATTGGCATCGAAGTTGAAAAGCGCACGCTTCCCGAGCTTGATCAGCTTCTGGGCGAAATCCTGTGTCGCAAGTCCCGAGGCTCCTATTCCGAAGATGTAGATGTTCTCGCTTCTGGCAATCATTGTGGCGACTTCGCTTATAGTCTGCATGCTGTTTAGTTCGATTACTTCTTCAAGAAGTCTCTTGATATTGTTTATAAGCTTCTTTTCTATCTGGTAGAGACTGTCGGTAAGTACAACCTCGTAGTCTTCTTTCTCGTCTCCCGTCGATCTGCTTATGTTCTTTGCAACGGCAACCTTGAACTGCGGGAACGACATTCCGAAAAGAAGCTTGGAGAATCTGCTGACCGATGAGGAGGAGACCGACGTCCTCTTCGCCAGTTCGTCTATATTCATCGTTACAACCTCTTCGGGGTTGGCTATTATGAAGTCTGCAAGAATCCTGTCATTCCCGCTGAGAGTTGAGTAAATCTGTTTAATTTTGTCTATCAAAGGGAAATCTCCTTCTTTCCGCTGAATTTGAAGAATACAGTAAGAGCGATGATTGTTGTCAACAGCAGTATGGTCGACAGAGCACAGGCCACACCCTCGTTGCCTCTTATAACCTCCTGATAAATGGCAATCGACAGTGTCTGCGTCTTCGTCGTGTAGAGAAGGACGGTTGAGCTGAGCTCTGTGATTATACTCATCCAGCTCATCAATGCTCCGGAGAGAACTCCCGGAATCATAACAGGGAAAGTTATTTTCCAGAAGGCACGGGATTTGTCTGCGCCGAGTGAGCTTGCCGCTTCTTCAAGAGCCGGATCTATCTGCCTCAGTATCGCACTGCTGCTCCTTATTGTGTAGGGCATCCTTCTGATTATGTATGCTACAATCATGATGAGTGCGGACCCCGTCAGTATCAAAGGTTTACGATTGAAGGCGAGTATCAGCGATATTCCCATTATAGATCCGGGGATGATGTAGGGCAGTGTCGTGACTGTATCCATCACCCTTGTCACTCTGCCCGGTCTGCGGACTGTGACATAGCTGAAGAGTACACCGATTACAAGGATGAACATCATCGCAAGAATGGAATACAGGAAGGTATTCATGATTGCTCTGCCGCATGATGCGAATGCCGTTTGGTAACTCTCCAGCGAGAACTCGTTGTAGTATATTATTCCGTCCGTTCTCTTGAAGGACTGCACTACAACGACAATGAGAGGAAGGGAGGCGAGTAGTGCTACAAGATATGTGAAGGCATGACAGAGGACATTGTACAGCCCTTTCTTCCTTTCAGGTTCGACAGGCCTGAGAGAGCTCATCTCGATGGTTGTTTTTTCAGTTACAATCTGCTGTGCGGAGAAAATGACTATCGAGAAGAATATGACGATCACACTCATTGCAGAGGCAAAGCTGTAATCCTGGTTCATCTCCCCGATGAAAGAGTTATAGATGAGAACCGGAATGGTCCTGTAGCCTTCTCCTATGAGCATCGGTGTTCCGAAATCACAGAATATCCTCATGAAGACAAGAAAACCGGAGCTGAGAATCGTCGGAAGAATCAGCGGAAGGATTATTCTCCTCATCTTTCTCAGACCCTTGCATCCCATACCCTCAGCGCATTCGATGAGGGAAGCGTCCATCTTCTTCAGCGCACCAGATACGAAAAGGTACATAAGGGGAGTCATCTTGACGACAAATACCAGAAGTATTCCCGAAAAACCGTAGATGCCGGGGAAGGATATTCCGATGGTTTTCAATGCCTTTGTGATTATTCCAGCCCTTCCGAGGAGTATGATCCAGGAGTATGCGCCGATGAAAGGAGGTGAGAGAATCGAAACTATCACTATCATGTCGATGACAGCTTTTCCCTTTATCCTGACAGTTTTCATGATGTAGGCCATCAATGTACCGGTGACCATCGTTATGAGCGTCGCGGCCAGGGTTACCTTGAAGCTGTTCAGTATTGTTACCGTGTAGTACTGCCTGCTGAAGAATTTCCTGAAAGCGGAAAGTGAGAATTTTCCTGTCTCTCCGTCTATCACACTGTTGACGAATATCTTCGACACCGGATAGATGAAGAAAACAAGGAAGAAGAGTATGGAAATCAGGGTGACCATACTCCAGTAGTCAAAGCGTCTTCTGCTTTTCACCATATTCAACGCTCCTTTTCAGGCGATGTCGTTCATCATCGATTTTTCCGTTTCACTGTCAAAAACATTAACAAGGTTCCTGTCAAATGAAAGGAATACATTCTCTCCGCTTTCTCTCGGAGGCAGGGATGATTTGACACTGACTTTCACCTTTCTGCCGTTTTCAAGCTCTACCACATAGTCATAGCTTGTTCCGAGGAAGGTTCTGTCGAGGACTCTTCCCCTTATTCCGGATGTCGAGAATTCGAATTCGTCAGGTCTGACGGACAGTTTTACATTCCCTCCTGCCGACTTTCCTCTGTCAAGACGCGGCAGGTCGAATGAGAAGTCAGCTCCTTCGGGGCACACACTTGTGCCTTCACGGAGAGTGCAGTCGATGATATTGCTTTCACCGATGAATGTTGCAGCAAAGAGGTTTTCCGGATGTCTGTAAACATCCCATGGGGTTCCTGTCTGCATTATGATACCCCTGTTCATTATTGCGATCCTGTCCGAGACTGCCAGAGCCTCACTCTGGTCGTGTGTCACGTAGACAGTCGTTATGCCGGACTTCTTCTGTATATCCCGGATGGCGGAACGCATCTCGACTCTCAGCTTTGCGTCGAGGTTTGAAAGCGGTTCATCCATCAGAAGGACGTCGGGTCTTATGACGATGGCACGCGCAAGAGCTATACGCTGCTGCTGGCCTCCGCTCATGTTCTGCGGCTTACGGTCCCTGAGGGAGGAAATCTGGACCATTTCAAGCATCTCGTTTACACGCTCTGTTTTCTCCGGATCCCGGATTCTGCGCTCCTCAAGGCCGAAAGCCACATTCTGAAAGGTAGTCATATGAGGAAATATCGCATAATTCTGGAATACCATTCCTATATTGCGTTTGTCCTGGGGAATGTTGTTGATGAGCCTGTCATTGAAATAGAATTCTCCGCCCTCTATGGAATTGAAACCCGCTATCATTCTCAGCAGAGTCGTCTTCCCGCAGCCGGAAGAACCCAGAAGCGTGAAGAATTCACCCTCCTTGATCTCCAGTGACAGGTCCGGGATAATCGTATTCTCCCCATATCTTTTTACCGCATGCCTTATGCTTATTGATACACTCATATTGACTACCTTCCCGGTTATTTACTTGACGATTGACGTCAGAAGGTCTGTGAATCTAGTCTGGACAGATTGCTTGATTCCTGTAGACCAGACGGAATCGATTGCGAAGATGTTCGCCGTCTTCATGATCTGTTTTGAAGCGGGGAGTTCTACATCTGTTCTGACGGGACATGCGCCTGCACTGTTCTCGGCAAGAAGAGCCTGTCCTTCCTTGCTTGAGAGGAATTCTGCCAGAAGCTTTGCGTTTTCACTGTTGGCAGCACCCTTTATGATACAGATACCGCTGAGCTTGCTGCCTGCGCCTTCCTCCATGTAACAGAAGTCTACATTCGGAGTATCTGATGCAAGAAGCTGGAGAGCTGGGGCATCCCATGCAAGGCCTACAGCATATTCGCCGGAGACGACACCCTTGTATGTTGCAGACGAACTGTTGACGACTCTGCCGTCAAGCTGCTTGAGGAGAGCTTCGACATAATCCCATCCCTTCTGAGCTTCGACATCGCCTTCTCCGAAGTCGATTAGCATATTTTCAAGATGGTTGTAAGCGGAAGATGATGTTCCAGCATCGCCGAATGCAATCTTTCCCTTGAGAGACGGGTCAAGAAGATCCTTGTAGCCCCTGATTCCGTTTGGAACGAGTTCTGTGTTCCATATGATTACAGGACATGTGCCGTTTACTGCAGTGAAGATCCCGCTCTTGTTCCTGTATTCCTCGGGATATTCGCTGTCTGTCGATGCAATATATGTCTCGAAGAGATCCTCGGCTGTGAGAGCCTGGTATTCACCGACCCATGTTACATCGCATGACGGATTATCCTTCTCGGCATTTATTCTGGCCATAACCTCGCCTGTGCTTCCTGTGATGGTCTCGACCTTGATTCCGTATTTCTCCTCGAAGCGGGGAATTACAGCATTCAGGTTGTCAGCAGCTGTCGCTGTTATGAGAACGAGTTTCTTGCTTTCGGTCTTTTCTGTACTTTCCGCTGCTCCCTGTGCGAAGACAAAAGAGAGGGAAATCAGAGCCAATAAAACAATTATTAAAGTTTTTTTCATAAAAATCTCCTTTTTTATAAAAATGAATTTTAAATATAATAAATCCTTTAAAAATTATTGCAAGAAAAATCAGCAAAAGATAAAAGTTATTTTCATATCGATTCGATTGAGAGAATACTTCAGTACGGGCTTTTCTGGTGTGGAATGTTTGGTTGAAAATGTACGGGGCTCAGGTAATGGAATCCAGATTACAGGGTGTTGCTTCATAAACGGTGGAACAGTTTCAAATCAATAATCCCTCAATAACCCTGCCGTCGATATCTCCAGCCATTCCGATGCCGAAGAGCGAGAGGATAGTCGGTCCCTCGTCGACAAGCCTCGCCCAGGGGACTCTCACGCCGTCGGCGGCTTTCTTCCCGCATACTGCGAATACGGGTTTCGCTCCTTTCTCCGGGGCGTAGCCGTGTGAGGAGTACGGCCCCTCCGTTCTCTCCTTGAGAACAGGAAGAGCGGGGGAGAACGGCAGGTATGTGCCTTCCGTGCTTTCAAGAACGATGCTGAAGGGACCGGAGAGATGATATATCTCTTCCGCTTCGAATGCGGAGTATATTCTCTCTATAGTCCCGGGGTATTCCTCCCTGATCTCTTCAAGAACAGAAAGGGCTTCCTTTTCACTTATTCCGTTGAGGTATACTTCTGCCGAGAAGGAGGATGGGTGGGAAAGGATCCGCCAGTTTTCGATTCTGCCATTTCTGAGTGTTATATAACCTTTGTCGGCGAGTACTCTGTTGATTGCGAAGCTGCGTTTTATGTCCATATGGCCGTGATCTCCGAGGAGGAAGAAAGTCGTCTCCGGATATGTTCCGGCATCAACGGAGGCTCTGATTATCCTCGAGAGACATGCGTCTATATGGTTATATGCGTCCTGGAGAGAAGAGGGCGACGAGCCGGAGATGTGCTTTTCGGAGTCGAGAGCCGAGAGATGGATGAGCGTCAGGTCGGGATTGCATTTCCGTATAATCTCCTCCGCGCTTCCCGTCGTGTAGATATCGTAATAGTGGCCCTTCCTTTCTGCAAGGCATTCTCTGTTGTGCCCGAAGACCGTCCATGCCTTTTCAGATACCGCCTTTCTGTACATTTCCTCCGCATCCGGGGTGTCCTCGAGCGGCCATATCTCGGGAATCGTGTAGTCGGCGTTTCCTCCCGCTGTGACGGGCCAGGCTATTGCGGCCGTCGTAAGACCCCTCTCCATTGCGTACTCGATAATCGTCTTTCTCTTTATGTCCTTCTCCCACCAGAACCACTCGTTCTTCTTTCTTGTAATGTCGAGTTTCTCGTTATGGTAAATTCCGCTCTTATCGGGGTAGCATCCGGTGATTATCGCTGCATGGCAGGGGTAGGTGTAGGATGGCCAGAGGGTGTGGATGTTCTCCAGAAGCGAGGAGTGACAGACAAGCGATGAAAACGCCTCACGCAGGGAGAGCTCGTCGTAGTCTCTTCCCGTCATTGCATCTATCGATATGACGACGGCCTTATTTCTTTCCTTCATCCTTCTTTCCTCCTGCGAGAGCCAGGAAGATGTGCTGCGGAATCTCGTGCATTATTACGATACCGAGAACCATCCCCAGGCATGCCTTGAGAGCGTCGCTTCCGCTTGATGCGGCCTTGTCCATCTGTTCCGATACTATATAGTAGACCGTCCAGTATATGTCGGCCCCGGGAACAAGGGTGAAGATTCCCGCTATGAGATATACTATCTCGGGGGTCTTCTTTCTGACGGCACAGAGACGCGCGAGGAATGTCACGACGGACGAGGCGATGAATATCGCCATGCCGTAGCCGACATGGTTTCTGACAAGCGAGTAGACTATCCAGCCGGCAACTCCGATGAGGCCGCACCCGAGCCAGTTGCGGGGAGGTATGTTGTAGAGAATGGAGAAAGCGATTGTGCCGAAGAAGGAGGCGAGGATTACATACCAGCTCACAGAGAAAGCCCTCCCCGAAGACGCGAGTAGAGGGCAAGCACCGTTCCGACTCCGACGGCTATGCATATGAACACGAATATCGAATCGAGGAGTCTGACGACCCCGGAGAGATAGTCGCCCTTGGCTATGTCCCTGATTCCGTTGACGAAGGGCACCCCGGGGATGAGGGGGATTATCGAACCGGCGATCATGGCGTTCATGTTGCTGCTGAATCCCAGATGATGGAAGAAGAGACATATCACGCTCACGAGTGCCGAGCCGAGGATGTTCGTCGTTATCTTTGAGAGCCGCCTTTTTGCAATGTACTCGACAAAAAGACCGAGAATCAGGCCTGCTGTCAGGGCACCCGCGGCGTCGGCGGGTCTTCCGCCGTAAAGCAGTGAAAAGGCCCCCGAGCCCAGGGCTGTCGCCGCGACTATGTGGAGCCCCGGCTCGCTGTGGAGGGCATCTATGCGCCCGATTTCCCTCTTGGCGTCATCGAGCGTGTATTTTCCGCTGCATATCTCTCTCGAGAGCTGGTTTATCGCAGCAACCTTTGCAAGGTTTGCGGAGTTCGAGGGAATGAACTTGACACGTGCCGAATTCGTACCTGTACTGTCGGTTGCCGATGAGAGTATGCCGTTTGTCAGGACAAAGAAGTCGCTCTCGAGCACCCCGTAGTAGTTCGCTATTCTCTCCAGCGTATCCTCCGTCCGTGATATCTCGGCTCCGTTCTCGAGGAGGATCCTCCCTATTTCGGTACAAACATTCAGAACATCACCGGACTTTTCGGCCATAAAAAACTCTCCGTCAACATACTATTGACGAAGGGCGTGAAGTTGTCAACAGAGAGTATCTGCTGAATGAGGTTTGTCATTTCAGCGTCGAATTGGAGAGAAGAGCCTCTGCCTCGGACTGCGAAAGCTCGTAGTTCCATAAAAGCTTGTAGATCTCCTGTGCCTTTTCCACCATGCTGTAGCAATAGAGGTCGGGATAGACGAGGTTTCCGAGCCACCATACGCCGAGAAGCATGTTCATCGACGGGGGATTTCCCATCCAGTTGTACGGGGATGAGGGAACTTCATAGTACTTCCCGTTCTTTACTGCATCGAGCTCGTTCCATGCCTTGTCTCCGGAGACGGAGTAGTAGACGGATCCGGATGCAAACACGATTACGTCCGGGTCGGAGAGGAGCACAGTCTCCATGCTGACGGAGTCGCCTGTACCCTTGTTGGAGAAATTCTCAAGAACGAGGGCGTTGTCGGCGCCGATGAGGGAGATGACCTGGGCGTGTGTCGAACCCGATGCAAATACATTGAGGCCTTCCTTTCCTGTTGCGTACATGACGCTTCTCTTTGTCTCATCTGTGAGCTTTGCTCTGTTCTCCTCTGCCATGGCGAGTGTTTCCTCTACAAAAAGGGCAAGCTCTTCTCCTTTCTCCTCCATGCCGAATATCTCTCCGAGGGAGCGGAATGCCGATGCCATATGTCCGAGGTCGCTTTCAATGAAGATCACGGGGATGCCCAGCTGTGCCTGGAGTGCGTCCATGTCTTCCCTTATACCGTCCTTGTAGTCTCCGAGGTCGATGATCACATCCGGGTCGAGAGCAAGAATCTGCTCCATGTTGAGAGAAGCCTTGCTCCCGTAGAACTGTCCTGTTGCCGGCAGGGTGGCAATGCGTGCGGGAAGATAGACTGCCTGACTCTCGGAAATGGCAGAGTTGACAGAAACCATCTCGTCGGGAGCGAAGGCCGAGAGGAACATCGTTGCGACTGCGCCCGACGGACAGACCTTCTTTATCTCTGAAGGAAGGGTCACCTCCCTGCCGCAGGAATCTACAAAAATCCTCTCTTCGGATACTACGGCTGTGGTGACTTCACTCACAGGCTGTGCAACAAGAGCAAATGTAATCAACACTAAAAAGAATAATGCTGTAAGCTTTTTCATTATTGTCTCCTTTTCGAATTATTTTCGGAAACAATACGAGGTCCGTCAATAGTTTTTATTGTCTTTTGAAAAGCAGAGAACGAAGATTCTGCATTCTTTTTTGACGTATTTCGAAAAATGTTGAACTGGAAATGACGTAAAATAAAAGAGGGGCGTTTCCACCCCGTCTTTCACACCGTGCGCTCTCCCTCTCTTGTCATCTCTCTGATGTGCGCTGCAAGCTCCCCGGAGAGGACGCTCTCGTCTTCAAGCCTCCACTTCCAGTTGCCGCAAGGGGAGCCGGGAGTGTTGATCCTGGCCCGGTTCCCCAGTCCCAGCCAGTCCTGGATGGGGACGACCATCAAAAAAGATGCGCTTTCCATGCCGCACCTGATCACAGCCTCCCTCAGGTCCTTTTTCTCCCTGACGCCGAGTCTCTTCGCCGCAGTCTCGACAAAAGGTGCATTCGACGCATCGTCAATCCAGCCCTGGAGCGTCACATTGTCGTGCGTTCCCGTAAAGCATACCGAGTTCTCCGGGTAGTCCTTCGGGTTGTAGTTTCCCTTTTCCCTTTCGTCGAAGGCAAACTGGAGAACCTTCATCCCCGGCCAGAGCGAAGCCCTGAGGAGGGCTATCACATCCTCCGTCAGGTACCCCAGGTCCTCGGCTGTGAAGCGGATGGACGGAAATGCGGCGTTTAGTGTATCTGTAAAGCTCCTTCCGGGGCCTTTCACCCATCTGCCGACACGCGCCGTCTTTTCTCCGTACTTCACACTGTAGTAACTCTCAAGACCTCTGAAGTGGTCGAAGCGGAGCATGTCGTAGAGTTTTCCCTGCGCCTCTATTCTCTTCTTCCACCAGCTGTAGCCGTCTTCTTTCATCCTGTCCCAGTCGTAGAGGGGGTTGCCCCAGAGCTGGCCGTCTTTGTTGAAGTAGTCGGGCGGTACTCCGCTGACTTCCTTCGGTATGCAGTTCTCATCGAGCTGGAAAAGCGTCGGATCGGCCCATACGTCCTGGCTGTCGGGTGCGACGTAGATAGGAATGTCGCCGATTATCCCGATACCTTTGCCTTTCGCGTAGGTGCGGAGTGCATTCCATTCTCTGAAGAATAAAAACTGTATGAATACATGGAAGTCGATCTCCTCTTTAAGCTCCTCTCTGTATCTCAGGAGAGTCTCTTCGTCCCTGGTCAGGGCCTTCCTGTCACTCCACTCTGTCAGGCCCTTCATGCCGAAGTGCCTCTTGAGGGAGGAAAAGAGAGCCCAGTCCTCGATCCATCCTGCGTTTTCCTTTCTGAAGGTTTCGCATTCCTCCCTGTAGCGGTCCCTCCCGCGGAGAAATGCTCTCCTCAAAACCTCAAAGCGTGATGAGTAGACTGCGCCGTAGTCGACCTCCGTCCGTCTCTTCCCCCAAATGTGTCCGACGACGTCGTTTTCCTCCAGAAGACCGTCTTCAATGAGGTTGTCGAGGTCGATGAAATAGGGGTTTCCCGCAAATGACGAGAGCGCCTGATAGGGTGAGTCTCCGTAGCTTGTCGGTCCGAGGGGGAGAATCTGCCAGTACCTCTGGCCGCTTCTCTCAAGAAAATCTATAAAGTGGTAGGCACTCTTTCCCATCGTCCCGATTCCGTAAGGGGAGGGAAGCGAGAAGAGGGGCATAAGTATACCCGAATAACGTTTTTCCATAATCTGGTCTTCTTCCAGATGCCCCTCCTGAGAGGCGGCATCTGTAAACAATTTGGATTGAAGGACCCGGTCAGCCCTTGACGGCTCCTGCCGCGACACCCTTTATGATGTGTTTCTGGCATGAGAGGTAGAAGATGATGACGGGGATGATTCCCATGAGAATCATTGCCATCGTTGCTCCGAGATCGACTCTGCCGTAGCTTCCCTGAAGATACTGAATCTGAATCGGGATAGTCTTGTACTTGTTGATGTCGAGTACAAGATACGGCAGCAGGTAGTCATTCCATACCCACATTATCTCTAATATCGATACACTTATGAGTGTCGGCTTCATGACGGGAAGGACTATTGTGAAGAATGTTCTTACGGGGCCGCAGCCGTCGATTACGGCCGCTTCCTCCATCTCGATGGGGACGCTCTTTACAAAGCCTGCGAACATGAAGATCGCAAGTCCGGCACCGAATCCGAGGTAGATGACCGGAATGGTGTAGGGCGTGTTGAGCTTCAGCCTGTCGGCAGTGAAGGAGAGCGAGAACATCACCATCTGGAAAGGCACAATCATCGAGAATACGCAGAGATAGTAGATTATCCTGGAAATCAGAGAGTCGATACGGGAGATGTACCATGCACTCATGCTTGTGCAGAGGATGATGAGCGCCGTTGATGATACGGTGATGAAGAACGAGTAGAGGATACACTTTATGTATGGGTAGTTACCCGCTGTCATGCCGTTTATGAAGTTGTCAAGTCCCGCCCATTCTTCTCCCGTGGGGAAGCTGAATGTGTCGGTTTTGACGAAGGTGTTGAGCTTGAAGGAGTTCAGGAGCACCAGGAATACGGGGAATACCCACACAAGTGCAATGATTGTGAAGAGGAGGGAGAGAAGAGTCAGTCTTGTTCTTTCGCCTTTGAGAGTAGCCATTATTGCTGTACCTCCTTTTCTCTTGTGAACTTAAGCTGCAGCAGTCCAATTGCAGCGACGAGTATGAAGAAGATGACGGCCTTGGCCTGCGCCGTTCCTCTTGAGCTCTTTCCCGTCATCATGTATGTCGAGTAGATGTTGAGCGCGAGCATTTCCGATGCCGATACCTGCTGTCCGTCGACGTAGCTTATCGGGAGACCACCGGTGAGGGCGAGGTTCTGGTCGAAGAGCTTGAAGCCGTTGGAGAGTGCAAGGAATGTACATATCGTGATGGACGACATCACATTCGGAATCGTTATTTTGATGAGAGTCTGCCATCTCGATGCGCCGTCGATTCTTGCTGCTTCCATCATATCCTCCGGGATGGCCTGGAGACCGGCGATGTAGATTATCATCATGTAGCCGATCTGCTGCCAGCACATCAGGATGACAAGGCCCCAGAAGCCCAGTCTCTCATCCATGAGGATGGATGTGCCGTACTTCGAGAGTATGCCGTCGTAGATCATCGACCAGATGTAGCTCAGCACGATTCCTCCGATGAGGTTGGGCATGAAGAATACCGTTCTGAATATGTTGCTGCCCTTCATCTTCTCTGTCAGCGCAAGTGCGAAGGCGAAGGCGAAGAGGTTGATGAGCACTACAGATACGACTGTATAGAGTGCAGTAAACCAGAAGGCATGGATGAACGAGGGGTCGGTAAGGGCCCTTATATAGTTTGAAAATCCCACGAATTTTGTCTTCGTGATGATCGTGAATTGACAGAATGACAGATAGATACCCTGGATGAAGGGCCAGATGAAGCCGATGCAGAAGCAGATAACAGTAGGTCCCATGAAAAGAGGGAACCATCTCTTGATCGGCTTTTTGATGAGAGAGGAACTGAGTCCGCCCTCTATGCGGTGTGCTTTTTCAGGTTTTGAAGCCATTATTTAATCTCCCGTAATGAAAGATCTGTGTTCGGGTACGGTGCCGGTTTAAAGAGAAGGGCGGGTTTTCGAGCCCGCCCTCTTGAGATTGAGCTTAGTGAGTATTCTTATACTGTGTAGCCCAGCCCTGGACGAATGCCGTCCTGACCTTCTCCCAGTTAGCGTCGCTCTGATCTGCATCATAGATGTTCATTGCAGATACGAGGCCTGCTCTCCAGTCGTCTACGTTCGGAGTATAGTTGAATGCCCATGTCATGACATACTTGCCCTCATTGCTGTATGTGTTGGCTGCATCGAGGAAGACGTTTCCGCTTGATGCTGCCTTCTTGTAAGGAATAGCACCGAATGTAGCTGCGAGAGCCTTTGTTCCTGTTTCGGAAGTGACCATCCAGACCATGAAGTCGATTGTAGCCTGGATATCTTCTGCGCTTGCGTTAGCATTGACTGCCCAGCAGTTCTCTGTTCCGCATGCGAGGCCTGCATTCTCCTCCCCTTCAACTCCGCAGTAGAGAGGAATCATAGTGAGAGTCTCGGGATCGAGGCCGTAAGTACCTGTGAGTGCACCGTATTCCCAGCTGCCGTTCTGGTAGAAGACAGCCTTCTTTGTTCCGAATTCAGCTTCTGCATCGTAACCGCCTGTCGAGAGAGAGGACGGTGCATATGCACTGTTGTTGATGTAGAGATTCCAGATCATCCTGTAGTTGTCAAGATAAGCACCTGTGATTGTTGCGGGCTGAGGACCAGCTGTCCAGCCGTTGTCTCTTGCTTCGTAGTAGAGAGCGACGTTTGCAAGGTGACCAGAGAATCTCCATGAGGAAGAGGAATCCATTCCGCTTGATGTGAATGCATCGAAGCCGAGTTCTGCAGCGCGTGCATGGATGTCTTCAGCAATCTTCTTTAGGGAAGCGAAGTCCTTGATATCTTCAACAGAGTAGCCTGCTTTTGCAAGAAGTTCCTTGTTTACGATGATGCCGAAGCATTCGTAGCAGTAGCCGATCGAGCAGAGCCTGCCGTCTTCATCATAGAGATTGTAAGCATCTGTGTTGAGCTCGTCTGCGATGGCTGTGCCTGTGAGGTCGAGGCAGAAGTCGCCCCATTCCTTGACAGCTGCTTCGTTACCGACAACAAAGAGAGTCGGAGCGGAAGACTTGGCCATCTCTGCTGTGAGTGTCTCGTTGTACTTTCCGCTTGCTGCTGTTACAACCTTGACCTCGACGCCTGTCTCAGCCTTGTATGCTGCTGCAAGTTCCTGGAGTGCCGCATCGGATTCGGGCTTGAAGTTAAGCCAGTATACGCTGCCTTTCTTTGTGCTTGAAGCTTCTGCTGCGCCCTGTGCAAAAATGCCTGTGATGACAAGAGCGAGAACCAGAAGTACTGCTGTAAATTTCTTCATATAAGTTACCTCCGGAATCCTCAGTCTGAGGATCCTAATTTACATTTCCATACACTATGTTACACCGGTTTAGTAGATTTGCAAGTGATATTTTGATTTCTTTTGCTAAATCGGTACACTTTTTGTTTTATTGAGGAATACATAAATTATTCTGGCTGTTTTTATGTGAAAACATAATTTTTTAGTTTTGTAACAAAAAAGCCGTCTTTTCCTTAGGAGTAACCAGTTTAACACTCTTGTAAACTTGGTTAAATGTCAAAAGAAAAGGGGGCCGTGCGCACATTTCTGCGATCGTTGAGGAAAAAGCGGGGCCGCAGTGAAGCAGAAAAGTGAAAAATCATTGGCCAGTTGCCGGAATACGCTTTACAATCAGATTGACGCTAATCTTTATTATATATAAGGGGACGATATGGTTTTAACCGGAAGACAGCAGGCGATTCTGGATGGAAAGGAAGGCGAGGTGAAGGCAAAGGTCATGAAGACCCTCGTTATGTACGGCGAGACCTTCGGCGCCGGAAAAATGGTCGATATTACCGGCGAATACGGACATCTTGTCACTTCCTTCGGCCTGTCGGTGATGAAGCCGGTCTATGCCCTGATGGACAGGCTCATCGAAGGGGGCGCGGTATCGGGACAGAAGTTCACCGTAGACCCGATGCCTCTCGAGAAGTGCCTTCCGAAGTCATTTCTCCAGAACGTGTTTTTCAAGGTGATGTATTCGAAGCAGAAGGAATACGATGTGCAGCTTGAAAAGCTGGGGCTGCTTTCCCCCGATTCATATACATGCACATGCTACATGGACGAGGTGGGGAACATCCCGCATGAGGGTGACATACTCTCATGGGCCGAGAGCTCTGCCGTCGTATATGCAAACAGCGTACTCGGAGCAAGGTGCAACCGTAACTCCGGCATCCTCGATCTCTTCGGCTCGATTGTCGGCTGCGTCCCCCTCTTCGGCCTTCTGACCGACGAAGGAAGAAAGGCGACATGGCTTGTGGAGGTAAGGACGACGAAGAAGCCCGAGGCACAGCTTCTGGGATCTGCAATCGGAATGAAGGTCATGGAGGAAGTTCCGTACGTTACGGGGCTGGACTCTTATTTCACATCGCTCGACAGCAGCGCGAAGGCATACCTCAAGGACTTCGGTGCTGCAACGGCATCAAACGGAGCCGTGGGCCTCTATCATATAGAGAACCTGACGCCGGAGGCTCGGAGAGAGGGCCGCTCTCTTCTATCCCCGGGGTACAGGACATACGTCATCGACGACGAGGAGCTCGAGAGGGTCGAGAAGAGCTACCCCGTAATCTGGAAGGACAGGGATGCAAAGCCGAGGCTTGCATTCATAGGATGCCCCCATCTTTCCTCCGCCCAGCTCTCCTCATGGAGTGAAAGGATTGACTCATCCCTGAAGAAGAACGGAAGGAATAAGGTAGAGATCCCGACAGTTATGACAGCGGCTCCCGCCGTCATGGAGGCTTTCAAGAAGACAAAGGAGGGAAAGCGGCTCGAGAGAGAAGGCGTCATCCTCTCCCATATATGTCCGCTCATGTATATGAACAACCCGCTCTGCGGCAAAATGCCGGTGATAACGTGCTCGAACAAGCTCCGAACCTATACATCGTCGCGTTTCTACAGGGAGGATGAACTCCTTACTATCATCACAGGAGGAAGAGTATGAAGAAGACATTCAAGGGAAGAGCAGTCGTCAAAGGAGAGGTCAGCGCAGTCGCACTTGTCAGCAGAAACGGCTTCAACACACTTGCCTCCTACCAGCATTCGCTGATGTTCGGCGACAAGGAGGGTAAGTGTTCGGACCAGAACAATCCCGATATATATAACAGGCCTATGGCGGGAAGTGCGCTCTGCATGCCCCAGACAATCGGCTCGACAACGGGCGGACTTGTGCTCTTCTGTGCCTCGAGCATGGGCCGTCAGCCAGCCTGCCTGCTCTTTTCAAAGCCGATAGATTCCCTCGCGGCCGCAGGTGCAATCCTCAGCGATGTGTGGACGGATGCATCAATGCCGACAGTCGACAATCTCGGAGATGAGTTTCTCTCCCTTGTCCGGACAGGCGACAGGATCACGGTACATGAAGACGGGAGTGTCGATGTCGAGAGATGACGAAATAACATACTGATAAAACCTTCATGAACTACCACTCCCATGCGGTGACTTTGTCGTCCATGGAAATGATTTCTAAATTCATGACAGTTACTTGTTTTAAACCCTGTCGGGCGATGTCCGTACCGTTATGGCCTCTTTCACGCGGCCACTACTCCCTCTTCGGGTCTACTTTTGCGGTTTATATCGCTGAACCATAACGTCCGGGGTTTCTCGAGGTACCCGAAATCCTTTACTTTCTCAAATGCATCAGGAAGAGCCTTTCTCAGGATGTTCGCGGCCGCATTCAGGTCGGTATTGATTTCCACACCCGTACTGCTTCTGTAAAGAGCGCGGTGTGTACGACTTCCTGAGAATACCACATCTCCATCATCGTTACCGTATACGGGGATGTAATCATGTGCGAGAAAGTCTGACTTTGTAGTCAGGTGGACAAGAGCATCTTTGTCTCACCGCCAGGAGAGAAGCAGAGAAAAAGGATGAACAGTATATGGAAAACAGGGGGTGTTGCAAAAAAGGACGATTACACAGCACCTCTGTTCTGTATTCCATTTTCTCAGATCTTCATTGCCACTTCATATGACCGCCAGATGACGGACCTGAGGTTTCCGACCTTCCGGCAGTCTCCGACGAGGTGAACCTTTCCTCCCTCTGCGGCCAGCGGGTTCGGGATGTATCCCGCACTCGATATGACGGAGTCGCACTTTATCTCGACTGCGCTTCCGTCCTTTCTGCGGCATGTGATGCTGCCCTCCCCGACTGCGGTGAGTGTCGTCTCCAGGTATACAGGAACCTTATGAAGTTTGAACCATTCCCTGAGATAGGAGGAATTTGCAAGGCAGACGCCTTTCTGCTTGATGAGGTCATCGAGCATTTCAACGATGACCGGCTTCTTGCCCTGAAGTGCCAGTTCGTATGCTATCTCGCATCCCGTGAGACCTCCTCCGATGACGGCCACAGTCTCCCCGACCTCCGTTCCGGTAAGGAAGGAGCAGGCCTCGACTGTCTTCTCGAATCCGGGAACGCCATTGAGGAACCTTGCCCTGCTTCCGGTGGCAATGATGTATTCGTCAGCCTTTATGCTCTTTATATCCTTCACTTCGGTATTCAGTCTGACATCTATCTTATTCTTGTCTATCTCTCTTCTGTACCATGCGAGAAGGTCCCTCAGCTTGCCTTTATAGGATTCACCGGAAGCCGGAACGAAAGTTCCTCCGAGGTGGTCATTCTTCTCGTAGATGACGGGATTGTGTCCTCTCTTCTTGAGTACGAGGGCGCTCTCCATCCCCCCGATACCGCCGCCTATTACTGCAACGGTTTTCGGTGTCGTTGTCTTTATTATCCTGTGCTTCTTCCACTGCATGGTCTCTGCGTTGACAGCACAGCGTGCAAGATGGAGCGAGTCAGAGAGATCCTGGTCGTTCGGAACACCCTTGTAGTGACACATATTGAAGCAGCCGTTGTGACAGAGGATGCACGGCCTTATGTCATCAGGCCTTCCATCGATGAGCTTCGTCACCCATTCCTGGTCTGCCAGGAAGGGGCGTGCGAATCCCGCACCGTCGAGATCTCCTCTCCTCACGGCATCGGCAGCGACGTATGGATCGAGCCTTCCTGCTGCGACGACCGGAATCGTGACGAACTTCTTGATGTGTTCGACATCCTCCAGGTTGCAGTTCTCCGGCATATAGATTGGAGGATGAGCCCAGTACCATGCATCGTATGTTCCGTTGTCGCAGTTGAGCATGTCGTAACCTGCATCCTGGAGGTATTTTGCAGCCCTTTCGCTCTCTGCCATGTCGCGGCCCGCCTCGATGTAATCCTCTCCCGGGAGTGCTCCTTCTCTGAAGCCCTTTGTCTTCGAAAGGACACTGTATCTGAGTGAAACGGGAAAGTCGTCACCGCATGCCTTTTTTATTGCCCTGACGATTTCGACGGCAAAGCGGTAGCGGTTCTCGAAGGAACCTCCGTACTCGTCTGTGCGCTTGTTGACGTATTTGAGCGTGAACTGATCGAGAAGGTATCCTTCATGAACGGCATGGATTTCGACGCCGTCGACACCTGCTTTCTTCAACAGCCTTGCACTCTCGGCAAACGAGTAGATCATGTACTCGATCTCCTTCTTCGTCATCTCCCTCGAGGGCACCTTGTCTGACCAGCGGTTGGGGGAGGGGGAGGCACTGGCTGTAATCTTGTCGAGGTTCATGAAGGGCTTGCTGAGAACATTGAGAACGGGATTTGTATAGAGCTTCTCCATCATTTCAGATATTGTGAAGCTGCGTCCGAAGCCGGCAGTCAGCTGCACGAAGAGCTTTGCTCCCGTCTTATGAAACTCGGGCATCCACTCTTTCAGCTTTCTGTACATTCCCTTGTTCTTGTGAAGCCACTGTCCGAACATCGGATTGTAGACGGGCTGACAGCCGGGAAGTACAAGACCGCAGTTGTTTTCGGCCACGCGCATGATGAACTCGGCCCCGTCCTTGTCGAAGTGGTTCTTCTCCATCCAGCCGAAGAGATCGGTGCCTCCCATGCTTGTAAGTACGATTCTGTTCTTGATTTCACACTTTCCTATCTTCCACGGCGTGAATAGCGGATTGAGTCTGCTGTCCATAACTTCTCCTTCATATGTTTATGCAACAGCCAATTGTAACCCATGTTTCCCGATATGAGTGAAGAAAAACATCTTTTTTGCTTCGAAGCATTCGAACTTGACAGTTCAGAAAAGAACCCGGAATGCAGGTGGAGATGGATTTTGATGTCGCTTTGTTTTCGAAAAATCACAATAACCTCCGCTCTTCAGCTGTGCTGTGATATCATATTTGACAGACTCGACAGTTGTTTATTGATATGTGTCTTTTACTGTTTCCGTCAGAGTGAAAGCTGGTATTCCTGTTCCCCTGTATCTGTTTTCACATTTCTGCTGCTTCTTGCTTAATGATGAGTGCTAAAGT
>CAVFZO010000025.1:0-24941 GCA_963626925.1 Clostridium sp. AM49-4BH | reverse complement strand
TGAAATACGTCAGATTCGAGCTTGATGACAAGTCAGTTCATTACGGACTGCTTGAGAATGAGGGAATCCGGGAGATAACAAATCCCTTCAGTGGAGAAGTGAGGAGACTTGCTTCCTTCTATAAAGAGGAGTGTGTGAAGCTTCTTTCTCCCTGTGAGCCGACGAAGGCGCTCTGCATTGGTCTCAACTACCGCGATCATGCCGAGGAGTGCCGTTATGATATTCCTTCAACTCCCGTCGTCTTCATGAAGCCGTCGACGGCTGTCATTGCTTACGGGGATGCTATTGTTTATCCTCAGCAAAGTAAGAGGGTGGATTATGAAGCAGAGCTCTCTGTCGTAATCGGGAAGAAGGCTTCTCATATATCCGAAGAGGAGGCTCCTTACTATATTCTCGGCTATACCTGTGCAAACGATGTGACTGCCCGTGACCTCCAGCCTCATGACGGACAGTGGACGATAGCAAAGGGCTTCGACACATTCCTTCCTCTCGGTCCGTATATCTCAGATGAAGTGAATCCCGCCGCGCTTGATATCGAGAGCAGGCTCAACGGGAAGACTATGCAGAAGTCAAATACCTCCAACCTCATCTTCGGCGTGAACTATCTTGTAAGTTACCTCTCATCTGTCATGACTCTGCTTCCCGGAGACGTCATCCTCACAGGTACTCCTTCCGGCATAAGTGGTATGAACAGGGGCGATACGATTGAAGTGGAGATCGAGGGGCTCGGGGTTCTGAGAAACACTGTAAATTAGCCCAAAATCCTTTGAGTACAGACGAGGCTGCTGAGTTGCTAGACGCAAGCAAACTCAAGACTCCTGTAAGAGTTACTATTCTTCTGCTGATACTGTCTGATTCAGAAAGATCTAAAGCTGTTGATATTCATTTCAATCTTCACTTTCCTAAAATATGATTTCTCGGAGGATGCAACCATGTCCATGATAGTTTTGACAAGCATGCTCATATCGAAGCCGAAAGATGAAAGATGAGGGGATACCCAATTACATAGGAAAGTATCATCCATGCTGATTATGCCGATATCCTTTCCAATTTTCAGACTGTTGTCCCCTGCGAAATTATATACACCGTTTGCAAAGAGATCATCATCTATGACTATACCTTGTGGATACCTCAGAGAGTTCTTTTTTTCTGTTAGAAGTTCATAAATATTATGGTGAATGTGCCCTGTAGGGATTATATCATAGTGAAAGATACCTCTTTTTGAGCAGGCATCATTGAATCCGTTAATTCTTGCTGTGAATGTCGCTTTTTCCAATGATGGCCGGATATGAATGATGTGCTCATATCCTGCATCTGCGAGGAGATTTACAGCCTTATAAGCTGCCGAGTAGAAGTCGATCATTATCGAATTAGCCTCAGCCGGAACATCGTTTACAGAGATAAATCTCTCGGCAATCGTAGGATTGAGCTTCTCCAGGTTGTTGTAAAGGCTGATAGCATAGGATATTTCATTGCTGCGAATTGCGTTCTCGACATAATCATACCAGTTGCTGGAATTCTCTGTTTCGACAAGCATGCATTCATAACCTTCGGCTATAGTCTCCTGCCTAAGCGAATGTAGAATTCTGCTGAAAAAGGGGTTTTCGCTGTCGGGTACAATAAGTGCGATATTGCGCGATTTTCCGGACTTGAGAAGTGCGGCAACACGGTTGGCGCTGTAATTGTTCTCTTCACAAACTTTCAATATCTTGTCTGCAGTTTCCTTCCTGATACGACCTTCCCACTTGTTTCTGAGAACAAGGGAGACAGAAGTCTGCGAAACTCCTGCAAGACGCGCTATATCTATACTTGTCAGCTTTTCACTCATTTTCCGTCTTAAAACTTACCACACTTTACTTCCGAACTGAAGCAAAAAGTTCTTCGATAGATTTTTTGAACGGAGGATAGATGATACCATATTCTGTGATTATTCCAGTTACGAGTTCATTAGGCGTTACGTCAAAACATGGGTTGAGAACATTGACACCGTCAGGAGCCATTCTTGTCTTATACCACATGTCGGTGACTTCGTCTCCTTTTCTTTGTTCTATCGTAATCTCGTCGCCGGACTTTGTATTGATGTCAATCGTTGAAAGAGGTGCGCAACAATAGAATGGAATGCCATAGTATTTTGAAAGTATTGCAACGCCACTTGTTCCTATCTTGTTCGCAAAGTCTCCATTACGGGCAATTCTGTCAGCTCCGACAAGAACGAGCTGAATGCGACCACTCTTCATTGCATATGATGCCATGTTATCACACAACACGGTCGTGTCTATTCCCGAATTGTAGAGCTCGTAGGCTGATAGCCTTGAGCCTTGGAGAAGAGGTCTTGTTTCATCTGTATATACGTGTACCGTTTTCCCTTTTTCTTTTGCGATGTAGATAGGGGAGAGTGCTGTTCCCCATTCCACAGTTGCGAGCCGTCCGGCATTGCAGTGTGTCAGAATACCATCTCCATCGTGTATAAGAGTGGAGCCGTATTCCCCAATCTTTCTGCAGGACAAGATATCTTCGTCTCTTATATTTTCCGCTTCCTTGAGGAGAGCTTTCTTCAGATCTGGGACAGAAAGGCTTTCAGAGGAGAGTACAACCTTGTACATCCTTTCAAGTGCCCAGAACAGATTGACGGCAGTCGGTCTTGCAGATGCGAGATACTTCTTCTTTTCTTCGAATTCTTTTCGGAAACTGGAGTAATCAAGTGATTTTGAATCTTTTACAGTGAGGTAGATTCCGATTGCAGCTGCTACTCCTATGGCTGGAGCTCCTCTGACTTCGAGGAGATAAATGCTGTTCCAAATCTCTTCTGGAGTGCTGATTTCTTTTATTTCAAATAAAGATGGAAGTTTTGTTTGGTTTATTATTTTCATTTTTGTCTTCGATTCGTTGAAATCTACCGTACGTGTATTTGTAAAAAGATTGTTCATTATTACGTCTCCTGTAGTATTACGTTAAACAATATCTATATATTAGCAACGTTTTTTCAAGATTTACAACAAACTATTAAAAATAAACTTTTATCGATAACAATATAATAAATATATTAAACTAAAAGAAATAATTTCTTCCATCAAATTTGAAAAAATACTTGCACTATGGATGAACGTCACCTACTATAACTAAGTACTACGTAATACAAGGTGGTTAAAAATGAAGAAAATAGCAGTAGCAGGATACGGGATGATGGGCCTCAGTCACATCTCGGCATTGCGGTCACTCGGATATGAGACAGCTGTCGTATTTGGACGCGACGGGGAGAGGACGAAGACGTTCGCAATGAAGAACGGTATCGCAAAATGGACGGTATCTTTCGACGACCTCGTGAAGGAAGGAGTTGAAGTTCTACACGTATGTACTCCTCCAATGAATCATTATGAGCTTGTGAAGAATGCTCTTCAGAGCGGCATGGACGTCGTATGTGAAAAGCCGTTCGTCTTCAGCGAAGAGGAAGGCGAGGAACTCGTGAAACTGAGCGAAGGACATATCAACGCAGTAGGATTCAACGTGCGTTTTCATGCGCCGGTGAAAGCTATCCATGCAGCTGTGGAGAACAGAGAAATCGGAGATATTCTCCTTGTAAATGGTTCGTATATGCAGGAATTCCATGCTCTCCCTTCATTTTTCTCCTGGAGATATCAGAGTGAGAGTGCAGGCGGTTTTCTTGCAACAACTGAAATCGGATCCCACTGGATTGACACCATGAGGTTCATTTCAGGCAAAGAGGTCGAAGCAGTGAGTGCAACTTATGGATCTTTCTTCCCTGACAGAACTCTAAGGGATGGAATGCAGTTTCCGGCAGGCTCAGTTGAAGGTGAGAGTTTTCACTGTGACAGCGACAACGTCGCACTTGTCACATTCCGTCTCTCTGACGGAAGCCTTGCGAATATGGTTCTCTCTGAGATAACGCCCGGGAGGTACAACTATCTTGATATTTCGGTTACCGGTACCAAGGGTTCCTACTGGTGGAACAGCGAGGACCTTAACAGACTCCATAAAGGTACAAAGAATGCCCCCGTCGAGGAGAATGTCTTTGCATTCGGTGACGGCTTCAATCAGTCGGTCACGAACATGCTCAGAGAGGTCTATGCCGACATCAAAAGGGGAAGTCGCAGTAGTGAGAGCAAATATGCTTCCTTTGACGACGGTCTTAAAAATACGAAGATATGCAATGCAATCTATAAAAGCGCACATAATAATTCCAGCTGGGAGGTAATAAGATGAAGAATCAGGTGGTATTTGTTACAGGAGCCGGTAGGGGCTCGGGAGAGGCTATTGCGAAGCTTTTTCTGAAAAACGGAGCAGTTGTCGCCGCAACGGACCTGGCTGCTCCGTCCTGGAGCGTCGAGGAGAACGAGGAGAACCTCATCAGACTTGCTGTCGACGTTTCCGATGAGAAGGCTGTCGAGGATGCGGTGAAGTTTGTCAACAGTAAGACAACAGGAATCAACGTCCTCATCAACAATGCAGGTATTGCAAAGCCTGACTGCCCGGTTACTGAAGAAACCACGGCTGCTCTCGAGAAGATGTTCAAGGTCAACGTTGAAGGAGTCTTCTTCACGGTACGTGCAGTTGCACGTGACCTCATCAAGAGAGGAGAGCCGGGAGCTATCGTCAACGTTGCCTCCGTTGCAGGAAAGAACGGTTTCCAGGGATCATCCCTCTACGGTGCAACGAAGGCTGCTGTTATCGGCTTCACTCGAAACCTCGCTCCAGAACTTGGTCCGCACGATATCACGGTCAACGCCATCTGCCCGGGTTCTGTCGACACTCCGATGATTGTCGGTGTCATGGAGAACATCAGCAAAAATACAGGTATGAGTTTACCTGAAGTCAGAAAGATGATGGAGAGCGGAATCCCGATGAGAAGATTCCAGACACCATCAGATGTTGCTGCTCTCTGCTATTTCCTTGCATCCGACGGCGCAAGGAACATCAGCGGTGAAAGTATGAATCTCGACGGCGGCAGTGTAAGAGACTGAGCCGATAAAAAGGATAAGGAAGAAAATGAAAAAAGTTATCAGCATCATCATGGTCATGGCAATTGCTGCAGTATATGTATTTGCAGGTGGCAGCAGTGAGACAGCATCAGCAGAGGCAAAGGCAAAAGTTGCCGTTATGTTTGGAACAGGTGGTTTGGGAGACCAGAGCTTCAACGACAACATCTACAACGCAGTCGTGAACGCACAGAACACTCTCGACTTCGAATTCGACTATGTCGAGCCGAAGGCATCATCTGACTTCGAGACGGTTCTTACCGAGTTTGCCCAGGAAAAAGTATACAAGGTAATCATCATCGCAGGAAGCGATGCATCTGAAGCTCTTGCAAAGGTTTCAAAGAACTATCCTTCACAGCTCTTTGCCATCGTCGATAGCTCGTCATGCGGTGACAACGTTCTCGGTATTACATTCAAGGACAACGAGTCGACATATCTCGGTGGCTATGCTGCAGCACTGATTTCGAAGACAGGTAAAATCGGTGTAATCGGAGCCATGGATATCGACGTTATCAACGGCTTCATCGCAGGATGGGAAGCAGGCGCAAAGGCTGCTGATGCTGATATTGAAGTATATCGCATGTACTGTGGAAGCTTCTCCGATCCTGTCACTGCAAAGGAAATGGCCATCCAGATGTATTCAAACGGTGCCGACATCGTATTCGGTGCTGCAGGAGGCTCGGGACTCGGCATCTTCCAAGCAGCTGAGGAAACTGACAACCTCGCTGTAGGTGTTGACTCCAACCAGAACCCTGTCAAGCCCGATTACATCGTCATGAGCTGCGTCAGAAGTTTTACGACTGTCATTTATGATACAATCGAGGGAGCTCTCAACGGAACACTCAAGGGTGGCGAGACAAAGGCATGCGGTATTGTCGAAAATGCAGTCGACTGCACATTTGAAGGCTCTAATGTTGCTGTTGATTCTTCTGTCAAGGATGCAATCGCAGCACTTAAGGAAGAGGTTAAGGCCGGAAAGGTTTCTATTCCGACATCCCTCAACTGAAACTACTGAAACGGCGGGGAGAGTAATCTCCCTGCCTCTGGAAAACAAATGGAACATCTGCTTGAAACCAGGGGACTCGGAAAGTGCTTCGGTACATTCTGGGCCAACAGGAATATTAACTTTCGTCTCGATAAGGGTGAGATAATCTCGCTTCTGGGTGAGAACGGAGCCGGGAAGACGACTCTCATGAACATGCTCTACGGCCTTTACAAGCCGAGTCAGGGCTCTATCCTGATTGACGGAAGAGAGTGTGACGTGAAGAGCCCGAAGGTTGCCATCGACAGTGGAATATCGATGGTACACCAGCACTTCATGCTTGTGGATTCTCTCACCGTTGTCGAGAACATTATTATTGGTAACGAGCCAGAGAAGGGACATCGTCTTGATATGGGCCTTGCCGTTGAAAAGGTTACGTCCCTATCGGAGAAATATGGACTTGAAGTCAACCCAAAAGCCGAAGTCGGAGCCCTCTCCGTCGGCGAGAAACAGAGGGTGGAGCTATTGAAGGCTCTCTACAACGATTGCCGTATTCTCATTCTCGATGAGCCTACAGCCGTCCTCACTCCCTCCGAAGTTGTCGCATTCTTCGCTGTCCTGAGGAAACTTAGAGAAGCGGGAACCGGGATAATCCTCATTTCACACAAGTTGAAGGAAACACTGGAGATAGCTGACCGCATTTACATTATGCGTAACGGAGAGATGACAGGAGAAGCCGATCCCGGGACTTCGACAGTTGATTCGCTATCTGCCCTGATGGTTGGACGCCCTCTCTCATCTATGGTGGACAAGGATGATTACCTTGATTCCTCCGTTGTTTTTTCCTTCAGAAGTATCTCCTATGTGGATGAGAACACGAAACTTGAGAAGATATCTTCTGTAACACTCGATGTAAAGAATGGACACATTCTCGGTATTGCCGGTGTCGACGGCAACGGCCAGACGGAACTAATCGATCTTGCGATAGGACTCAAAAAGCCGACGTCCGGCTCTGTTGTATACCTCGATGAGGACATATCCCTCCTCGGAACGGGAAAGAGAATCAGGAAAGGCATCGGGTATATATCTGAAGACAGACAGGCAAAGGGTCTTGTGACGGCATTCGACCTTCAGGAGAATCTCATTCTCGGCTACCAGCGTGACTCTCGTTTCTCTAAGAAGGGAATCATCGACTGGAAGAAGGTGAAGAACAGCACAGAAAAGGTAATCGAGGGATACGATGTCAAATGCACTGGAGTGAGCGAGCATGCGGCACTCCTCAGCGGAGGCAACCAGCAGAAATTCATTATCGGCCGTGTGCTTGAATCAGATCCGAATGTAATCATAGCAGCACAGCCGACACGCGGTGTCGACATCGGCGCCATCGAGTACATACACAAGAAGCTCGTGGACATGCGTAACAGGGGAAAGGCTATTCTCCTTATATCCGCAGACCTTGACGAGATAATGAAGCTTTCGGATGACATTGCAGTCATCTATGAGGGAAGAATAGTATCGGGTGCTCCGAACGGGACATATACAAAGACAGAGCTCGGGCTCTTCATGACAGGCGGTAAGACAGATGAAGAATAAAATCAGGAAATTAAAAAGTTCGCGTATCCTCTTCACGCTTGCGGCCATTGTAATCGCATTTGTCATCTGTGGCCTCTTTGTTCTCGCTCTCAGTTACAATCCGTTTACTGTGTACAGGATCATCTTCGAGGGGGCGCTGGGTTCTAAGTATTCGATTCTGAAGAGTCTCACGAGAGCAACACCTCTCATCTTCACCGGCCTCAGTGTTTTCTTTGCCGACCAAGCGGGGCTCTTCAACATCGGAGCCGAGGGACAGCTTGCCGTCGGAGCGCTCACAAGCGGAATCTTTGCTTATCAGTTCTCTCTGATCGGGATCCCTCCGTTTCTTGCAATAATACTGACACTAATTGTCGCTTTCTTCTCAGGTGCGGTTTGGGGGGCAATACCCGGCCTCCTCAGGGCAAGGTTCAATGCCAACGAGTTCATCGTATCGATGATGCTGAACTATGTGGCATCCTCACTTTGTGAGTATATGGTAACATATCCTTTCAGGGGAAATGCGGGTTCCACTCCGATGACTGCAACAATTCCCGAAAGCTATCAGCTTACACGTTTTACAACGGAGAGCCAGCTGAACTTCGGTCTTGTAATCGGTCTTGTCGCCATTGTCGCCGTATGGCTCTACTTCCGCTTCACATCCTCGGGATACGAAGCGAGAATCATGGGAAAGAATAATCTGGCATCTCTCGCTGCGGGTGTCAACACGAAGAGCAAGACGGTATTTGTCTTTGCTATTTCCGGAGGAATCGCAGCTCTTGCAGGGGCAACCGAGGTTCTCGGTATTCACGGATTCTTCATGACCGATATCTCCCCGGGATACGGTTTTGACGGTATTGCAGTGTCGGTTCTCGCACAGGGTAATACTTTCGGAGTTCTTCTCTCATCGCTACTCTTCGGTGCTCTCAGTGCAGGAGGCTCGAGACTCGATATGAAGTCGAAGGTTCCGTCGGAATTTATCGATGTACTCCAGGCTGTGGTGATTGTCCTCATAGCAACACCGAAGATTATAGAAAAGCTTCATATTGGAAAACGGAAGGAGGAATAGGCGTGTTATCAATTATTCTATCAATGTTGGGTAGCACACTGAGAATATCGCTTCCCATTACTCTTTGCGGGCTAGGAGCATTATATTCCGAGCGATGTGGTGTTTTGAATATAGGGATGGAAGGGATTATGCTTCTTGGTGCTTTCTTTAGTGCACTCGGAAGTTATATTTCTGGAAGTCCGTATGTTGGTTTGCTGTTTGCCGTACTTTCTGGTGGGGTCATAGGTCTGCTGCACGGTGTTCTTACTGTGAAGTTTCATACGAATCACATTATCAACGGAGTTGCAATCAACCTCCTTGGTGATGGTCTATCAATACTTCTTCTTTCAATAGTTTGGGGGAATAAGGGAAAAAGCACAGAAGTCGCTGGCTTTAAAACCCTCGATAATATACTACCGGAGAAGATGTTCATCATCAGCGATCTTTTTGGAAGTCTTAATATTCTGTACGTGATAATGGTCGTTCTGATCCTGTTCTCATATTTCTACATTTTTAAAACAAAGTGGGGTCTGAGGCTCAGAGTTATAGGTGACAAGCCCCAAGTTGCAGATACCATGGGAATAAACGTCGAGAGGAGCCAGATATTTTACGTTACAGTAGGTAGTGTGCTGGCTTCTGTAGCTGGAGCCTCGCTTTCAATCGGAAGTATTCATTACTTCTCCAAAGGGATGGTAGCCGGACGTGGCTATATGGCAATCGCTGCCATGGTATTTGGTATGTGGCATCCTATTCTCTTGTTTTTGAGCGGTCTTTTCTTCGGCTTTGTGCAGGCTGTTCAGATTCGCCTTCAGTTCCTGGCCATCCCTGTCCAGTTTGTTGAAATGATTCCGTACCTGGTGACAATCATCATGCTTGTCGCGACATCAAAGAAGAACAAGGGACCTAAGAATGCAGGAAAGTTCTTCCAGCGAGGTGTCAGAGAGTAACACTCTGTGCACATTCATATATATATTCTCCCCTCTGATGTGCATTGAACCTTGCTGGAAGAGCTTTGCTTTTAAGCTCAACAGCAATCTCAATGCATATCTTTTTGACTTTCGTAGAAGATGAATTTCTTTTTTCTGCAGTGTTATATTGTTGTCCGGGTTACTGACGGTACAATATGATATGATGAATATGAAGAAGATGCTGCTCCATTTTGCCATCACTATCTGCATATCTGTATCACTCTCAGCCTCTGTTGCGATAGC
Organism: Clostridium sp. AM49-4BH; assembly: GCA_963626925.1. GTDB lineage: Bacteria > Spirochaetota > Spirochaetia > Sphaerochaetales > Sphaerochaetaceae > Ornithospirochaeta. The sequence continues at coordinate 15,137 of CAVFZO010000025.1, read as the reverse complement.
CTACAGGGAGGCCTGGGATGTTGCTTTGATGGAGACTCTCTTCGAGTGCGGGATTGAGTACGAATTGCTGGAGCCTGTTGAACTCTACGTCAATCATGCATTCGTGGAGACGGAGAACGGCGCTCTCTCCCTCTCGGATGCCTCTTTTCTGAAGTCTCTCGATACTTCATCCACGAACGCTGCTCTTCTTATGGAAGGCGTTGACTATCTCATAATTCCCGGCGGGAGAGATATCTCCCCCTCTCTTTACGAAGGGGAGGATGATTCTTCCTTTCCCCATTCCATTGATGAAGACATCTCGGACTATATTCTTCTGAAGTATGCCGTAGAGAATTCAATTCCCGTGCTCGGAATATGCAGAGGCATGGAGATGATAGCAGTCTACTACGGAGGGAAGCTTATCAGTGACCTCGGAGAATACATTCCCAATTACAGCGGTATTCACCAGAGTGACGCTCTGCCGTATTCATTTCATTCGATATGCATATCAGGGAGGGATTCTCTGCTCTACAAAGCATTCGGGAAAAGTGTTGTTTCCGGTCTTCCCTCCAACCACCATCAGGGTGTGACGGGACTTGAGAATACGCCACTCTCTGTCACTGCATATACCATAACCGACGGTGTTACTGTCATCGAGGCTGTGGAGTACGGAAATGTAACCGGTATTCTCTTCCACCCCGAGAAGGTTCCGGGTATGGTGATGGACGGTGCTGACGTATCACAATACATTGCTAAGGAGGATGTCATATCCTTCTTCAGGACTCTTCTGGGGCGGTGATGGACGGCTTTTCCGTAAAGCGGGGGAAGGCGAGGGTGAACGTCGTTCCCTCTCCCGGCTTTGAATCGACAGAGATTGTTCCTCCGTTTGCAAGGCACGCGTGCTTGACGATTGCAAGCCCCAGACCCGAGCCTCCGTTGGCCTTGCTCCTCGATTTGTCGACACGGAAGAAGCGTGTGAAGATCCTGTCCTGGTATTCCTCAGGAATTCCTATTCCCCTGTCGGAGACCCTGATGTACGACGTACTCTCGTCCTCGTCTGTCGTTATATTAACCTTGCCCTCGCTGTCGGAATATTTAATTGCGTTGTCGACAAGGTTGTAGACTGCACTGTATATCATCGATTCACTTGCGAGGATTTTTGTGTGGGTGCCGCTTACTGTTATCGAGATGTTCTTTTCTTCGGCAATCTGCGCCAGATTTTCTTTGATAGTGCGTGCTGTCTCGTAGGTGTCGATTACGTCCTTTACTATCTCGCCCGAACTCTCCTCGATCTTCGATAGCCTTATTATATCTTCAATGAGGGTCTTCATGTGCTGGCTCTCGTAGTATATCTGGTTGATGAATCTCTCCTCGTCCTCCTTCTTTGTCACGACGCCGCTCTTGAGGAGTTCCGCACTGCCACAGATTATATGCAGCGGAGACTTGAGCTCGTGCGAGACGTTGGCGGAGAATTCACGCCGTCTGTTCTCCATGTCGAGCTGGCGTGTTATATCGTAGATGAGGACGGATGTGCCGCTTCTGACGCCGTTTGAAATGAGGGCCGTAGCTTCAAGGCGGTAGGTGTGAGAACCTTTTTTGTAGAAGGAAGTGTTCTCTTCTCCCTTTATTTCATTACTTACTGTTTCGACAACCTCTTTCGGAAGTATCTCCATCTTCTCATGCATGACAGGGATCTTCTTCATTCCGAGAATCTTTATTGCAGATTTGTTGATGAATGCTATGGTGTCATCGCCTGCGATGAGGATGAGACCCTCCCTGAGGGAGTCCGAGATGGCCTGGAACTCGTCCTTGCTTTTCTCAAGTTCCTCAGCCTGCTTCGAGAGATCTATCTTCTGCTCCCATATCTTCTGAAGAAGGGGCTTTATTTCCTTATAGGCTCCGCCGGGATCCGGGGTTTCTATATCTATCTCGTTCAGAGGCTTTAATATCTTCATTGTCAATATGCGCGCAATTACTGCGGCAAGGACGAGGGAGAGGAGGACGATTGCAATTATGGGATAGCGCATCTCGAACATCGTGTCGCCGAAGGTTAGCATCGTGTTCGTTGCGACGATGACTGTGCCGTCGGGAAGGCACTTTCCCGCCATTATGAGTTCACCGAACATGAAGGGCGTATGGGTGCTTATTATTGTATCGTTCTGGATGACCTTGGATAAAAAGTCCACGAGTTCCTCATGGTCTGTCACGAGGTACCATACATCCTCCGATGAATCGTTTATAATCTTACCGGTAGGGGAGATTATTGTAATGCGGTAGTCGTGCGTATTAAAGCGTTCGACGAAGTCCTCTCCGCCGACGGTGTAACCGCTTGCGATGATGTCGACGACTTCCCTCAGGAGAAGCTCCTGCCGTCCCGTGAGGATGCTGAATGTAGCGGAGACTGTCAGAAGCACAGATATGATCATGATGACAAGCATCGCAACCAGAAGTGACCACATAAGTCTTTTTGTCATTGCCCTGTCTCCTCTGCCTCGCTGTCGTCATTCGACTACAAACTTGTACCCGATTCCCCTGACGGTCTGTATATAACCCGCGCATTCTCCCATCTTTGTCCTGAGGGCGCCCACGTGGACGTCGACTGTTCGCGACATGTCGTTGATATCCTGTCCCCAGATGGTTCTGAACATCTCCTCGCGTGATACGAGTACACCCGGATTCATGATGAGGATCTTCAAGAGTTCATATTCCCTCAGCGTAAGCCTCAGCGGTGTGCCGTCAAGATATACGGAGTGTTCCCTGTCGTCCAGCGTAATGCGTCCTTCGGTATATACACTCTTTATCTCCTCTCTCGGAGTATACCTTCTGAGTACGGCCTTCACCCTCGATATCATCTCCATCATTCCGAAAGGCTTTGAAAGATAGTCGTCGGCTCCGCCGTCGAGGCCGAGCACTCTGTCGAACTCGCTTCCCCTTGCCGTTGCTATTATCACGGGAATGTCACGGGTGCTCTTATCGGAGCGGAGTCTGCTGAGAATAGAGAGTCCGTCCTCTCCGGGAAGATTAAGGTCAAGGATTATGAGAGACGGTGTCTCTTTTTTCAGTGCGTCCCAGAGAGCGGCGCCGTCATCAAGGCCCTTTGCCTCAAGACCGGCAGAGTTCAGGCTGTACACAACCATCCCCTGCATTGATTTGTCGTCTTCAACACAATATATGACCGCCATTGTCTCTTTTCTCCTCAGCACTGTTATACTGTTTTTACCTTAATGCATAAGAATGAGAAAGTAAAGAAATAGAAAAGCTTTCGAACTCGGCAGCTTTGAATGACTGACACTCTTTACGGTTTCTTTACGCTTTCTTTGAGTAAAATCCCAATTCTTGCAACAAAAAACAACAAAAGAAAAGATTCTGCAATGGAATTGTAAAGATTCTGTTAAATTTCAGTTGCATTACTGCAGAAACCGCCTTACAGTTTATCCAGGCTCTCCATTTGAGCCGGAAAAAGGAGAAATGAATGAAAAAAACAACTGTTGTTCTGCTTACTGCAGCTCTGCTTTTCTTTTTAATTCCTGCCAATTTGACGGCAGCCATCACAGGCGCTTCTCTCAAGACCTATGATTGTCCGTTCCTTCTTACATCCGGTGGACAGGGCGCAGGCTCCAAGACGCTGCGTCTTCTTCTCAACCAGACAAAGAAGTTCGCTTACGGCGAGAATGCCGACTTCTATCTCGAAGACGAGACTCCCGCAAGGTATTCCCTTATCGACAGCGGAAAATATACGACGCTCGTCATCGTCATGTCAGTGACGGAGAAGGGGCTGGGTGCATCGGGTATCACAATCGAGGACGAGATCAAATATCTCAAGGAAGTCATCGCTAAGGCTGAGGCGCAGAACATGCCTATCGTCGCAGTTTCCATGGAGAAGGATGCGAGAAGCAAGATCAGCACTAACGGAAACGAACGTGTCATCGACACAGTCTGTCCGCATGCCGACTGGATTATCACAATCAAGGATAACAATACCGACGGCAGATTCACCGCACTCGGCGAGAAGTACAATATCCCCGTCACTACAGTCGACAAGCCTCTTGAACTCGTGAAGGTTCTTCCGTCGATTTTCATCAAGAAGTAAGTGAGGGTAGAGACCGATGAGTGTAACCGCTTTGACACTTATACTGCTCATCATAATGATAGCTGTCTTTATCTTGAGCAGTATCAAGCTGAAATCTCCCGACATTTCGATGGTTGTCGCAGCTGTTGTGATAGCCGTTGTCGGAATGTTCATGTTCCCCGATCTGGGCTCTCCGATCAGATACCTCGTAGAGGGACTCTTCGTGAACCTCGATCTTGCAATGCTCTTCATTGCAGCTTCGATATTCGTCAATATCTACTCGTACTCCGGTGCCGTGACGACCATCACCCGCTCGATTGTACAGCGCGTCAACAATAAATGGCTGCTTATCACAATCATGGGCGTCCTGATGCTCATCCCCGGCGCTCTCACAGGTGCGGGAAGTGTCTCCATCTTCGTCCTGGGCGGACTTGTGAACACAGTCCTTGAATCCCTGGGTATCTCGAAGAAGAAAAGAACCGTATTCGTATTCTTCTTCGCTATCCTCTCGGCAGCTGCTCCTCCGATCAACCTCTGGACGATGCTTATGACAGCACAGGCTAACATGCCGTACGTCGGCTTTACGTGGCTGCTTCTTGTTCCGATCTGTATCTCCGGTGCTGTATGCATAGTCTTCACAGGCTGGGGAGCTGTTCCCGAGCCCAAGGAAGAGACACTGAAGAAGCTTCCAGAGAGAACAGAGGGTATGACATGGTGGAGAATCCTCCTCCCGGTTCTGACGATCATCGCACTTTTCGTGCTCGCTCTCGTCTCGCCGTGGAACCTCCCTGTCATAGGACTACCGCTGATGTTCGTTATTGCCGCAGTCGTTGCTCTTATCTGTAACCCGAAAAAGACGACAGCGAAGGAATATCTCGGCATCCTCGACAACACTATGGAGCAGGTCTTCCCGCTCGTTGCGAACGTACTCAGTATCGGAGTACTCCAGAGCGCAATGGCTGCAACAGGAGTCAGAGGTCTTATCGGAAGCACATTCGTCGGCCTCCCGCTCGTTCTCATCTACTGTCTCATCCTTGTCATCGGACCTATCTGCCAGGGATGCTTCAACTACGGATGCTCGGTTGTCCTCGGCGGACCGCTTATCTTCATGTTCAATACGCTCGGCATGGACGTCACTGTCATCTGCGCTGCTCTCTCGCTCATATTCCCGATCGGAGACTGTCTGCCGCCGTCGAGAATCGTCGGAAGACTTGCATGCGAGGAGACAGGGTACACCGATTCCTATATGGACTTCCTGAAGTGTGCACTCGTCCCGATACTCGCAATCGGACTGATTGCGGTAGTAATGATTGTGAAACCGGTATGGTTCACATTCCTGTATTAATTGGAGGATAGAAAATGATGGTATTCTGGGAAAACTTCATTCATATCCTGTACTTCGTTATGGCGGGGCTGATTGCTCTCAGCTTCATCAAGAGTTTCTTTAAGAGAAAGAAGAATGACAATATCGTGTTCGATATCATGTACGCTTACTGCATCATTCCGTTCCTCCTTAGAGTTCTTTACATAAAGTGAGGCAGGGTATGGCAAAGAGCAATAGATTAGTAATAAAGATTGTCATTCTGGTCATAATAATGGCATTTGCGACCGTCGCCGCATGTGAGTTCTGGTATCTCAGGCACTACAAGGAGACTATCGTCACAAGCGAGTATCTGACAGAGGTGAAATGGCTCAGCGACTATGTGCCGTCCCTCAGGGACACCTGGATGGATACCCCTGTCTTCATCTTCGACAGCGGAGTCGAAGGCGGAACTGTCTTCATCAACGGATGCCCGCATCCGTATGAGCCGGCATCGACGATGGCTGCTTACCTGATGATTGAGAATATCAAGGTCGAGAAGGGTAAGGTCATCATAGTTCCGAGAGCAAACTACTCCGGTTCTACAGAAGGCATGGTCGGAGACGCATATCCGATGACCTTCACAGTCGATACAGAGTGGGGCGGACAGACCTTCCGTATCGGTGACAGATACACCAATCCTCTCGATCAGTGGCCGGATCCGTTCACGTACATCAACTATCCTTCGGGACAGAACCTCGCTTATCAGGATATAAGAAACCTCAACAGAGTATATCCGGGAAGAGAGGATGGAACGCTGACGGAGAGAGCAGGCTACGCAGTAATGGAGATTATCCGCCAGGAAGGAGTCGACATTGCAATAGACATGCATGAAGCCGAAATCCTCTATCCTGTCACCTCGACCTACGTCGCCCCTGCAAAGGTTCTCGACAGAGAGACATTCCTCGAGACAGGCGAGATGAACTACGTGGAGCCCGAGAGAAGCTCTCTCGATATTGCGATGATGGCTGCCATGAGCATAGAAGACTTCTTCATGAAGTGTGCATCCTCTCCGAACACGCTCCACGGTCTGAGTCACAGAGAATGGGCTGACTGGTCGGATTCTCTCACGTTCCTCATGGAAACGCCGGAAATCTTCATCGACAAGATTACCGGTCCGAGAACGGAGGCTCTGATGTACGAAGGCAAGGACGAGTTCCTGCAGCGTGTCACGGACAAGGGTCTGACATACTTCCCGTACGATATGGAGTTCGGTACTCCCATGTGGTACAGAACGGCAAGACAGCTCCAGGGCGCTCTTGAAATCATCAACTGGGCCGGAATGTTCTACGAAGATCTTGAAGTCATCGTCGAATGGCCGACATATACGGAAATGGAGGAACTTGAGAACGAAGGAATCGATTCCATCGGATACTTCCTCAAGAACCCCGATGCCGAGGAAAACAAAGATAACAGGTTCATTGTTTATCACAAACCTGTAGAGGTTGAATAAAAAAAGGAGAAATTGATGAAAAAAGCAATCACTATTTTACTGGTGGTTCTGTTTATTGCAGTACAGAGTGCTGCTGCCTGTACGATTTTTGCAATCGGAAAGGGCGCGACAGTAGACGGATCCACAATGAGTACACACTCATGTGACTCAACAAGCGACGATCTCAGAGTCTGGCTTATTCCGTCAATGGAAGCCGGCACCGAGAGAGACGTAGTTCTTGACGGACGTGCGGGTGCTGACTATTCAGACTTCCCGAACACAAAGGACTATGGTGAAAACGGTATGGTTCTCGATACATATACAACAGAAAGAGACACAAACCGTTACATCCATGCAATGTACTCTTTCATGAACGAGAAGGGACTTGCGATGGGCGAAAGCACATGTTCATATGACAGAAACAGTGAACAGGGTAAGCTTGTAAAGGCTGCTTTCGACGGCAAGGAAGGTATCTACGACTGCTATATGCTCCAGGACATCGCTCTCGAGAACTGCGACACGGCACGTGAAGCTGTCATTTTCATGGGAAAGCTTGTCTCGGAATACGGATGGAACGGATCGGCTGAGTGTATCGACATCTGTGACGGCAACGAAGCATGGGTCTTCGAAGTCTACGGCGGAAATATCTGGGTCGCGGCAAGAGTTCCCGATGATTCAATCTTCGTAGCAGCAAACAGAGCAAGAATCAACTTCTTCGTTGAAGATGATCCGGAGAATTATCTCTATGCTGAAGGAATCAAGGAATTTGCTATCGAGAACGGACTCTGGGACGGAGAAGGAGATTTCATCCCCTGCTATACATTCGCACCGTATCCATACAGACCATACTCCACAAGAAGAGAATGGGTTGCAATGATGACTCTCAATCCGACATTGAACCTCGATCCGGAAGAGAAGGACACAGACCATAACTGGCCGTGTTTCGTAAAGCCTCTTGAAAAAGTTTCTGTACAGGATATCTTCGAGCTCTACGGCAACTACTACCAGGGAACGGAATATGATACGACAAAGTCCATCTGGGCCGGCCAGTTCGGCGATCCTCTCAATCCCGCACAGGATTTCACACAGAGAGCTATCAACAGCTACAGATGTACATATGTCCAGATTGCAAACGTCAAGGGATGGCTCCCGGCAGAAGCAAGATGTCTCGTCTGGTTCGGATGGGGTGCTCAGAGTATCACATACCTGACTCCGCTCTTCGGCTCACAGCTCTCGCTTCCCGAGCACTTCGGTATCGGAACAAGAGATGAATATGATTCAGAGTCCGGCTGGTGGAACGCACTTCTTGTCCAGCAGCTTGCACGTATCAACTATACGGCAGCCATCGAAGATATCAAGGCGGCAAGAGACGAGAAGATGGCAGATCAGTATGATGTGACATTCGCTATCCAGAATCAGGCAGCAAAGATGATCAAGAACGGCCAGAAGGATGCTGCACTTGAGCTTCTGACAAACTATTCAAATCAGCAGGCTCTCAGCTGGTTCGACACATATGAAGATCTCAGTGAAACACTTCTTACCAATTATATGCTCGGCGCAGTCAAGGGTAAGACATGGGGCCTGACATATACTGATTTCTGGAACGACCTCTCTTCTTCGGAATGGGGACAGTACAAATAAGGGATTAAAGAATGAAGAAAGTATTAGTTATATTATTAGCCGTTCTTCTGATATCGGTTCAGAGCATCGCTGCCTGCACAATCTTCGCAGTCGGAAGACTTGCAAGTGCCGACGGTTCGACGATGATCAGCCATACTTGCGACTCCAACAGCGATGATGTCAGAATCTGGCTTATCCCTTCAATGGAAGAAGGCAGTGAAAGAGATGTTGTCCTGAGCGGCAGAAAGGGTGCTGACTATTCCGAGTTTCCGGAAGTAAAGGACTACGGTGTAAACGGTATCGCCCTCGATTCATATATCAATGAAAAGGACACAAACCAGTATATCCATGCAATGTATTCCTTCATGAACGACAAGGGACTGGCAATGGGTGAAAGTACATGCTCGAGAGTAAGAAGCGGAGAGCAGGCTGACAAGCTCAAGGCTTTCTACAGCCAGACTGAAGGTATCTGGGACTGCTATATGCTCCAGGATGCTGCTCTCGAAAACTGCTCATCGGCTCTCGAGGCTGTCATCTTCATGGGACAGAAGGTAGAAGAAGGCGGATGGAACGGCGCTGCTGAATGTATCAACATAACAGACGGAACGGAAACATGGATTTTCGAAGTCTACGGCGGCAATGTCTGGGTTGCAATGCGTGTACCGGATGACGCTGTATTCGTAGCTGCAAACAGAGCAAGAATCGACTACCTCATCGAAGACGATCCGAGCGTATGCCGCTACAGCGCAAACATCAAGGAAGTTGCTCTCGAGAACGGCCTCTGGGACGGCGTAAGCGAATTCCAGCCTAACAACGTCTTCGCTCCCAATAAGGACGAGAACATGGGCTGCACACTCCGCGAATGGAGAGCTATCTCCCTCCTTAACCCGGAACTCTACGGCAACCTTGATCCTTACGGCGATCCCGATGAATATCCGCTCTTCGTCGTTCCTTCAGAGAAGGTAAGTGTCAATACAATACACACACTTTCTTCCGACTACTATGCAGGAACAGAGTTTGATCTCTCGAGAACAGTTGATGCAGGCGACTTCGGCAACCCGCTCAGCAACTACAACAACAACCTCAAGAAGGCTACGAGAGAGGGTGTTGCAAGACCTATCAACATGTTCAGATGCACCTACATTCAGATTGCCAACGTCAAGGCATGGCTTCCTGAAGAAGCAAGATGTCTCGTCTGGGTGGGCTGGGGCGCTCCGAGCACGACATATCTGACACCGGTTTTTGCAAGTCAGCTTTCACTTCCCGAGTTCTTCGGAAGAGGAGTCAGAGATACGTACGATGAAAATTCCGGTTTCTGGAATACAGTCAGAGTCCAGCAGCTTGCAACCATCAACTACAACTCCGCTATCGAGGATATCAAGTCGGTAAGAGACGAGAAGATGGAGAAAGTCTACGCTTTGACAAGTATCGCACAGGATGTTGCTGCTTCGATGATCGAAGTCGGACAGACTGAGAGTGCGGTAAAATATCTGACGACATATGCAAACCAGACAGCTGCAGACTGGTTCAACACTTACAGCGAACTCGGCGATACGCTGACAGCAAAGTATATGTTCGGCAACGTCAGCATGAAGGTTCCTGCTCGTTCGGACTGGTGGAAGAATATCGTTCTTGAAAATATGGGTGACGGTCTCAAGCCTGTTGAGTAATGGAGGCATAATGAAATCTTTTAGAATCTTTTTAGCACTGCTCGTTGTTCTCTGCCTCATCGGTTGCACCTCCACAGGGAAGGCAGCTGCCGGGAGCGAAGCAGCAGTCTGTGAAGAAACTTACAGCCTTGTCGGATACGACTACCGTTTCATCCTCGAGGGAAACAGCGTGACATTCAAATATGTCGATGCTGTCGGCGATGAGGAAATCAAGGTAATCGCATCGACACTGATGGGAATCATTCCCGGAGCTGAAAGTTACACAAACCCAAAAGCGGGAGAAATCGTCATCCTTACAAAGGATAACCTGACTCCGGCTGAATTCGGATTGTTCGTCGAGGAAGCAAAACTCCTGATTTACGATACAATTTACTAATAATAATCTCCCCTCATTTTGGAGGAAGTGGTTGCTCGCTTCCTCCTTTTGATTTTTACATTGTGCATTCCTGTTTGAACTGTCATATAATCTGGTAAATGTGTTCAAACCGATGGAAAACCTCTGTGTGGGTACTGCTGATTATCCTTCTCTGTTCCGGAACTCTTTCTGCGAGAGTATACGGCGATGTCGCCGGTGATTTCGATACTCCGTTTCTTCTGACAAGCGCAGGACAGGGGACGGGTTCGAAGATGCTCAGGGTTCTTATCAACCTGAAGGACGAGCTCGAGTACGAAACGGACTACTATCTTGAGGATGAGCCTGAGGAAAGACTGGCTGAAATCGAGAGCGGAAAGTACAGGACGCTGGTTGCAGTCATCGGTATCTCGGATAAGGGACTTGCCGCTTCCGGTATCACACTGAAAGAGGAAATGGATAACCTCAGGGAGCTTATAACCGAGGCAGAGGAGATGGGCGTCAGGATTGTGACAGTGTATCTGGAGAATTATAAGAAATCGACAGAGGAACTTTATTCTAACAACAATATGATTATCGACTTGATGTGCCCGCAGTCGGAGTGGATTTTCTTCAGGAAAGACTCCTCTCTCAAAAAGCAGTTCAATGATATAGGGAAAGAGTATTCAATCCCGGTAACACGTTTTGACAGCGTTAACGATTTTGTCGGCATTCTGCCCCGTCTCTTCAACTGAAAATGACAACTGCATTCATCCTGTTTCTTATTCTGCTCGCACTGGGCTTCTATGAACACGCTCGTCATAAGGCGAGAGTCGAATCCGTAAGACTGCGTATCCTTGTAAACGGCACGCGAGGTAAGACGACTGTCACGAGGATAATAACATCTGCACTTCAGAGAAGCGGGATAAGAACAATCGGACGCACCACGGGAAGTGAGGCTGTTATCGTTCTTCCAGACGGATCGACAGAACCGGTGAAGAGAAGAAAAAGTGCAAGCATTCTCGAAATGAAGGACTTCTTCAGAAGGGCGGAAAAGGAGAAATGCGAATGTGCAGTCGTTGAATGTATGGCGCTGCTTCCCGAGAACCAGAAGGAGATTGCCTCGACCCTTGTTAAACCGCAGATTGTTGTGATTACAAACACATACCGTGATCATACTGCAGAGATGGGAAGGGGAAAGGAGGATATTGCATATGCTCTTTCTCTTTCTGTTCCAGAAGGAGCAAGGCTCTATACGATTGAGGATTATTACGACTATCTTGATGCTGATATAGTTCATGTCGGAGAAGATGCCGGCTGTGTTCCTGACTGCAGTTTTCCTCTTCATACGGACTCCTGGCGAATTGCAAAGGCCGTTCTCAACGACCTTGGAATCTGTGATGAGGATATCATTGCCTCACTCTCTGCTGTCGAACCCGATATCGGGATGAAGGAGAGAATAGAGGACTGCTTTTATCCGTATTTCAGCGTCAACGACGTCGAATCAATGGAGAAGAACCTTGTTGAGATAGCCCGGAAGGAAAAGGGGAAGAAAATAGCGGTAATCTTCAATAACCGACGCGACAGGGAATACAGGATTGGACTTATGAAGACTGTCCTTTCTGAAAGGAAGGGCCTTGTAGGAAAGGTCTATGTCATCGGTGACTATCCGGCGAAGGTTGCCCGTGTACTTGGAAGATGTGTTCCGTGTGAGGTGTCTGATGCGGAGACGCTCTTCGATATGCTCAAACACGGCACAGACACCGTCTATGTCGGACTGGGAAACATAAAGGGGGAGGGAGAAAGGCTCATCGGGCTTTTCGGGGAGTAAGATGCTTTATTCGAGTGTTGCTTTAAGTATTGTTCTGAGTTTCATATCGACCGAGTTCATCGGTGTTCTTTCCGGCGGTATGATAAGTGCCGGATATCTTGCATACTATGCCTCCGAGCCGACAAGGATTCTCTCAACTCTTGTCATCGCCTCCTTGATATGCCTTATTGTGAAAGCTCTTCAGCATGTTCTCATAATCTACGGAAGGCGCAGATTCATTCTCTGTACCCTGATATCTGTATTTTCGGTCTTCATCCTCGAGAGATTCTATTTCTATCTCTCTGCTGTTTCGGTTGACCTTAGAGTTATCGGGTACATTATCCCGGGCCTTATCGCATCGGATATGCTGAAGCAGGGAATCGTAAAGACGCTGCTTGCTCTCATAACTGTGACTGCCGTCGTCTATCTTGTGATACTTTTCGTCAAATGAAAAAGAAACTTCTTATCCGGCCCGTATTTGCCATTCTTCTCATTCTTATCGCCGTCTCCGGTGTCCTTGTCGTAGTCATCTCGGCAGAGAGGGAGAGCGACATTATTTCATCTGAAATGAAGGAAGCTGCCGTAATCATGGAGAATATCGAGAAATATCTTAAGGAAGATATCCTCTCCCGGGGTATTTCAATCGAAAATGAAGATATCAACAGGACGGCGCTTCTCGGACCCGAATTTACGGAGCTGACATCGACGCCGGGAGAAGTCGGTGCAAAGAGATCTTCTCTCAATCCGCATTTTGCCTCGGCGATGATCAGATATTTCATTGCTGCAGGACTTGAGAGAGGTGACAGAATTGCTGTCAGTACGTCAGGTTCTTTTCCCGGTTTTCTGATCGCCGTTCTAAGTGCCTGTGAGGCATACGGTCTTGATGTATATCTTACGGCCAGTGTCGGAGCAAGCATGCACGGTGCGACAAGAGTGGAGTACAACATCTTCGATATCCTGAAAGGGATAAGGGACGGAGGTTTTGCATCCTTCCGTCTTATCGGGGTAAGCTGCGGCGGGGCCAACGACCAGGGCGGCGGAGTCCTTGAGGGTATTCTCTACGAAGGGACGGCGGAGCTTTCCTACGCCCTCTGTGAAGAAGCGTGCACATGGAGCGGGGCAAAGCTCATCTATCACGAAAGTCTTGCCGATTCGATTGCCGAACATCTTTCGCTTTTCCCGGATAATGTGAAGCTCTTTGTGAATATAGGCGGTGCGTCAGTAAATGCTGGAACAAGCAGTTACACCCTTGATTTTCCGCAGGGGCTCGTGCTTGATCCTCCGAAGATTCCGGAGGGCGGAGAGATAGGACTTAACTATGAGTTTGCCTCCCGCGGCATTCCCGTCCTCAATCTTCTTAACGTGAAAAAACTCTGTCAGGAGAATAATCTTCCATTCGACCCGGTACCGCTCCCGACGGCGGAGAGCGTCGACAGTTCGGTTGCCGTGAGCTGTTCAAAGCCGTTGATTGTTACCTTCCTTTCTGGTTTTGCTGTCGTTCTGACTGCCGCAGTCGTTGATTCATTAAGAAGACAAAGACGCAGTTGAAGATACGGTTGTATCTTTTCCTTGTCTCCTTATGATTTTCTCCTCTTTGCCAAACTCTTGCGACACCTAATACTTCAGGCATCCTATCGGAACGACATATACGCCGTCCTCTCTTCTGTGGGCATATCCTGTTGCCGTGATGACAAGAAGGAAGGACGGAGCCTTCATTCCGGTTTTTTCTATTTTTTTCTTCAGCTTTTTCAATGTAGCGGCCCCTTCGTCTTCTCTTGTCTGACTGATTTTCACCTCTATAAGTGCATAGCTGCCGTTCCTGAGATGGAGAACTGCATCGCATTCAAGGCCGCTTGAATCTCTGTAGTGGTATATGGAGCCGTCAAGCATGGCTGAATAAGCCTTCAGATCCCTGATGACGAGAGTTTCGAAGACAAAGCCGAATGTCTCGAAATCATTGAGAAGATATCCTTCTCCCGCACCGACAGCAGCCGCAGTGATGGACGGGTCCGTGAAGTATCTTGTATTACTTGTCTGTATTGCCGACTTTGAACGGAAATCCGGGTTCCAGGAGGTTGTTTCATTGGTGATGAAGAGGTCGTCCAGCACCTTCAGATAATCTGCCAGTGTGTTCTTGCTGATTTCGTTTATATCGTTTTCTATTGAAGTGTCCGGTGCGTTGGATCCTGAGAAACGGGCATAGGAGCGCAGTACCTTCCGCATCTTCTCTGCTGACCTTCTGTGGCCGTCGACGGTGCGGATATCACTCTCGCAGAATTCGTCGAGGTAGAGCTCTGCCTGCTTCGAGGAAAGCTCTCTGTCAATGCCGAGTACCCCCGGCCATCCTCCCCGTACCGAGAGGAAGGCAATGTCCTCAAGAGTATGGGGTGAATCTGAATGAATGTGATCGGGAGTATCGAATAATGATGACAGTGACACTTCTCCGTTTGAGTCACATGATTCCCAAAGACTCATTGTAAGCATCTTCATTCTTCCGATTCTGCCAAGCCCGGAATGCATCCTCAGGCTCTCGGCTGCCTTTGTCTGACTGGTGGAGCCTGTGAGAATGAAAGCTCCCACTTCCTGATGTTTATCGATGTGGTTTCTTATTCCATCCCAGATTGGCGGCACCTTCTGCCACTCGTCAATCACAATAGGTTTGGCGGGCAGGAAGAGCTTTTCAGCATCTTCATAGACAAGGGCTTCTGCTCTGTCTCTTTCTTTCTGCACAGACAAATCTATGACAGATTGAGCTTTATGCTTCGCGCTCGTCGTCTTCCCCGACCTTATGTTAAGCTTAACATAAAGGTAGTTATGTGCAGTGAAACGTTATGTTAAGTCTCACCGCACAATTCTTTAATGTATA
>CAVFZO010000024.1:0-25545 GCA_963626925.1 Clostridium sp. AM49-4BH | reverse complement strand
CTTACAATGGAAAGGAAAAATCTAAGGAGAAACAAAGATGTTTGAACCTGTGAACAATAAGGTGAACTTTCCCAGCGAAGAAGAGAAGGTTCTAGCTTTCTGGAAGGACAACAGGATTTATGAAAAGTCCATCGAAAGTCGTCCTGCCGACAACGAATATGTTTTCTATGACGGGCCTCCGTTTGCAACGGGACTCCCGCATTTCGGTCATATACTGCCCGGCACAATCAAGGATGCCATTCCCCGCTATCAGTCGATGAAGGGCCACAGGGTCATCAGACGTTTCGGATGGGACTGCCACGGCCTTCCCGTCGAAGCGGAGATGGAGAAGACGATCGGAGTCTCCGGTCACAGCAGGATCGTCGAGTACGGAGTAGGAAAGTTCAACGAGGAGTGCCGCTCCATCGTTCTGAGGTACACATCCGAATGGAAGAAGGCCATCACGAGAACCGGCCGCTGGGTCGATTTCGAAAACGGCTACAGAACGATGGACAAGAATTACATGGAGTCGGTATGGTGGGTCTTCAAGACACTCTATGACAAGGGTCTCATCTACGAGGGCTACAATGTCCTTCCGTATTCCCCCAAGCTTGCATGCCCCCTTTCGAACATGGAGGTCTCCCTCGGAGGCTACAGGGATGTCACGGACCAGGCTGTAACGGTACGTTTCAAGATTGACGGAACGGAGAACAGTTACTTCCTTGCATGGACGACGACGCCGTGGACACTTCCGTCAAACCTTGCACTCGCCGTCGGAGAAGATATCGACTACGTCGAGGTCGAGGACGAGGATGACGGCTGCCACTACTACCTTGCGAAGAACCTTCTCGGCAAGTACTACAAGGACGGGAAGGGCTGCAGAATAGTAAGGACAGTCAAGGGAAAGGATCTTGTCGGAATGAAGTACGAGCCTCTGATGCCGTATTTTGCATCTCTCAAGGAAGTCGGAGCATTCCAGGTCGTAAGTGCCGACTACGTCACGGTGGAGGACGGCTGCGGTATTGTACACACGGCCTCCGGCTTCGGTGAGGATGACTATAACACCATGAAGGCAAAGCTGCCGCAGGTCCCTGTCGTATGTCCCGTTGACGAGGAGTGCCGCTTTACAAGCGAGGTTCCCGACTGGGCGGGTATGTTCGTCAAGGACGCCGACAAGAGCATCATCGAATGGCTCAAGAAGAACGGAAAGCTCGTGAAGAGGGAGAACTACCTCCATTCATATCCCTTCTGCTACAGAACGGGAATGCCTCTCATCTACAAGGCCATGAGCTGCTGGTTCGTCAATGTACAGAAGATCAAGAAGACGATGCTTGAATGCAACGACCAGATTACATGGGTTCCCGAGCATATCAAGTACGGACGTTTCGGCAAGTGGCTCGAGGGCGCAAGAGACTGGGCAATCAGCCGCAACCGCTTCTGGGGCAACCCCATTCCCATCTGGAAGTGCGACGGTTCGGATTATATCGAGGTAATCGGATCTGTTAAGGAACTCGAGGAGAAGTGCGGACAGAAGGTTGATGACCTGCACAAGCACTTTGTCGACAATCTCACATGGCCGAGTCCCGACGGAAAGGGCACGATGCGCCGTATTCCCGACATCTTCGACTGCTGGTTCGAATCGGGAAGCATGCCGTACGCACAGCAGCACTATCCTTTCGAGAATGCTGAAAAGTGGGATGAGATCTTCCCCGCGGACTTTATCAACGAGGGTCTCGATCAGACGAGAGGCTGGTTCTATTCGCTGACCGTCCTTGCTGCCGCACTCTTTGGAAAGCCCGCATTCGAGCACTGCATCGTTTCGGGAATCGTACTTGCCGAAGACGGAAGCAAGATGAGCAAGAGCAAGCACAACTACACAGACCCGATGGCTGTCGTGAATGAGTACGGCGCCGACGCAATGCGCTTTGCACTCATCAACTCAAGTCTCGTCAGAGCCGAGGACGTCAAATATTCCGACGACCTCGTCAAGGACGTTCTCAAGAGCCTTCTCATTCCTCTCTGGAATGCGTACTCGTTCTTCGTCACATATGCCAACATCGACGGCTATGAGCCTTCCTCCACAGATACGAAGGATCTCAGGAATCCTCTCGACAAGTGGATCATCTCGGACCTCGAAGCTCTTGTCGAGAAGACGACAAAGGCCTTCGACAGCTACCAGATCCAGGATGCGACACAGGCTGTCGTGGCATTCATCGACGACCTCAACAACTGGTACATCAGACGAAGCCGCAGAAGATTCTGGAGAAGCGAGAACGACAGCGACAAGAAGGATGCATACAACACCCTCTACAGAGTGCTCATCACATTCTGCAAGGTCGCGGCTCCTATGATTCCGTTTGTCACCGAGACTATCTATCAGAACCTCAGGACAGACGACATGCCGCTCTCGGTCCATCTCTGCGACTACCCCGAGTACAACGAGGAGGAGAGAGACAGAGTCAAGGAAGAGGAGATGAGAGTTGTCATGAAGGCCGTCGAGATGGGACGATCGCTCAGAGCTCAGTCCAACCTCAAGATCAGACAGCCTCTGAAGGAGTTCATCGTCGTCAGCCGCAATGCTGAAGTCCGCGATACCCTCGAGAGGGATATCGAAATCCTTAAGGAAGAACTCAACGTCAAGAAGGTCTTCGTCAGAAAGAACGAGGAGGACCTCGTCACATACTCTGCAAAGGCCAACTTCAAGGTGCTGGGTGCAAAGCTCGGAAAGTCCATGAAGGAAGTCGCGGCTCATATCCAGGGCCTCGTGGGATCTAAAATCGAGAAGATTCTCAACGGGGAGAGCGAGAAGATCGACTACAACGGAGGCTCGATCGACATCACTGAAGGCGACCTCGTTGTCCAGAGAACGGAGAAGGAACATGTCAAGGTCCTCAACGAAGGCGACCTCACAGTCGGCTACGACACCGAGGTGACGGAGGAACTTCTTCTCGAAGGAATTGCGAGAGACCTCGTCAGACTTGTCCAGACAGAGAGGAAGGATGCCGGCTTCGATGTTGCCGACCATATCTCTCTCACTGTATACGGCGACGAGACGATGAAGAAGGCGGTTGATATGTTCTCGTCCTTCATCAGCAAGGAAACACTCTCTGATTCCCTTGCGTTCGCACCCAACGACGGGAAAACGTCCCAGATCAACGATACGGACGTCACCGTAAAGGTTGAAAAGGTATAAAGTATGAAAAAAATCCTCTTCCCCGCACTCCTCTTCGTCATTCTCCTCACGGGCTGTGTACACAGGACACCGTTCACAACCGAATACTTCTACCAGGCACTCGGCGAGAAGGGCGAGATTGTCATGACAGCCGACATGGAGAGGATAAAGAGCGGGGAGGCGGATGAAATCATCGACGAGAGTGTGAAGAACAATTCGATTGTGAAGAAGGCAACGCGCATCAGCGCATCTCTTCTCAAAGAGGAGGATGAAGAAGGTGCCCACTACGTCACCTCCGGCGCCGTCGAAGGGGACATTTCACGCTTCTGGATAAACACGGGACTTTCGTTCTCCTCAGCTTTCTCCAAGGAGAAGGAGGAAGACGCTGTATGGTACAGCGCCGCGGAGGGAAACCTCAGTCTTTACGTTCCCCAGAACGGGGTGCTCCTCTTCACAGACGGCGACTATCCGTCGTTCTACAGACGCTCGTATACGGAGCGTGAGATGCTCATCAGCGACGAGACTGCCCTCAAAATGGCGTCATCTGTCTTCTCCGTCTATGTATTCGAACCCGAGAGTCTTTCCCAGATAGGATTCGAGCTTCCGGACACCGTTACGGCCGAGATAAAGGAGACCTGTCTTTTATTCGACAACAAGGACGGCATTCTGATGCTCTCGGGCTACATCAACACGTCGTCGGAGGGAACGGCGAGGGCTCTCAATACACTGCTGCGTAACCAGATAGTCCAGGAGAAGAGAAGAAACGGCGAAAAACTTGACGTTTCCGCACTTTCGCCTATCTTTATTACCAGTGGCAGCAGCGTTATCATAACCGACTACACACTCACAGGTGAAATGAAGGAGAAGGCGGGAAGCCTGATCGGTGAAAGACTTGGAGGATTAATCTAAATGCCTATTTATTCATATAAGTGTACGTCCTGCGGAAGCGAGTACGATGCTTTCAAATGTTTCGACGACTCGGACAAGGACGATGTATGCCCCACATGCGGGGGCGTATCCAAACGCATGGTTACAGAACCGGGTGCCGTGATCTACAAGGGCTCGGGCTATTATTGCACGGATCATCCCCACGAAGGGGGCTGCAGCTGTGCATCCTGCCAGGGGAGAAAATAATCAAATGGAAAAAAAGAGGATTCTTACGGGAGACAGACCGACGGGGAGACTTCACCTCGGTCACTACTGTGGCTCGCTCAGAAGCAGAGTCGCACTCCAGGACGACTATGAGGAGTTCATCCTGATTGCCGATGTCCAGGCTCTGACGACGCACTTCGAAAAGCCCGAGCTCATATATGACTCGATCTACCAGATAACGATGGACAATCTCTCTGTCGGACTCGACCCGGAGAAGGTTACGTTCATACAGCAGTCACAGGTGCCGTCGATTCATGTGCTGACGATGTTCTACTCGATGATCACGACCTGCAACCACCTTCTTATAAATCCGACTATCAAGACGGAGGCGAGATCCTACGGTTTCCAGGACGACAACAAGGAATATGACTTCTCGAAGCTGACATACGGCTTTCTGGGCTATCCTGTTTCACAGACAGCCGACATCACATTCTGCAACGCAGATCTTGTTCCTGTCGGAGAGGACCAGGTTCCCCATATCGAATACTCGCGTAAGCTCGTAAGGCGTTTCAACGAGATGTACGGAACATCCATCAAGGAACCCGATTACAAACTCAGCCAGGTATCACGTCTCTGCGGCCTCGACGGCAACAGCAAGATGGGAAAGAGCCTCGGGAACGCCATCTATCTCAGCGACACCCCAGACGAAGTATGGAACAAGATACGTCTTGCAAAGACGGACACGAACCGTATCTCGGTGAAGATTCCGGGAAACCCCGACGTCTGTTCGGTCTACCAGTACCACAAGGCATTCAACGAGGACGGACTCGAGGACGTCAGATGCCGCTGCACATCTGCCGGCATGGGCTGCGTGGAATGCAAGAAGATCCTGAACGCAAAGATGAACGAGCTACTCGATCCCATCAGAGAAAAGCGTCACTACTACGAGGAACACAAGAGTGATGTCCGTGATATCATAAAGGAAGGAACGGCGAAGGCCAACGAGATAGGAAACAGCAATCTTGAAGGCATAATGGAGAAAATGCACATTAAAATATGAGAAGGAAGGAGGGCGACCTCCTCTTTTTCATCAACAAAAACGATATAATTGTCATATACACCGCACCTCTTTCCTTGATAATCGTTTTCCCCCGCTGATATAATCGGAGTATGAAATCGTGGTGCAGAAGGAAAGTCTTTGAGAATCCCCTGAAGACAAAAAGAGCGGAGGGGACTCATCAGTTATGAACATTCTTCTCATCGTCCTCTGCACTCTCCTCGGCCTGTACCTTGTTTATCTAGCATTCCTTTCGGTATGTGCGCTCCTTGTCACAAAGAAGGAATACGACAGGGACAGCTCCTTCTACCGCTTTCTTCTCGACAACTCGACAAGGAACATATTGAAGTTACTGAGAATACACGTTCACGTATCCGGGATGGATAAGGTCCCCCTGGATACGAAGTGCCTCTTTGTATCGAACCACAGATCAAACTACGACCCCATCATCACATGGTATGTATTCAAAAGCTGGCATCTTGCATACATCTCGAAGAAGGAGAACTTCTCGATTCCCGTATTCGGCCGCATAATCCGTAAGTGCTGTTTCATGGCAATTGACCGTAAGAACATAAGAAACGCGGTTCCTACAATAAAGAAGGCAGGAGAACTTCTCAGAGAGAGGGAGGTCTCCATAGGAGTCTACCCCGAGGGAACGAGAAACAGGACGGGAGAACTTCTTCCCTTCCACGACTGCGTCTTCAAGATAGCCCTCTATGGAGAGGCGCCCATAGTCGTCATGGCCGTCAGCGGTACGGAGAACATATTCAGGAACATAAAGAGACTGCGCCGCTCCGATGTAAAGCTGGATGTTCTCTCCGTCATTCCTCCCTCCCGGGTCAGCGCCATGAAAACAAGCGAGATCGGAGTAGAAGTGAGATTGTTGATTGAAAAGGATCTAAAAGCAGCAGGAGAGATAAAATGAGCAGAAGTTACCTATTCTGGAATTCACAGTCGGGAAAAAGAAACAAGGATGCCTTAGAGGCGCTGAAGGCGAAGCTCGATGACGACGAGCTCGATATTGTCGACGTCATTGATTTTCCGGGTTACAGGGAATACCTTTCCGGTGTTCAGAGCGACGACAGGATCTACCTCATCGGAGGAGACGGAACTCTCAACCGCTTTGTCAACGAGACCGACGGCATGGAGCTTTCGAACGAAATCTACTATTACCCCGCAGGAACGGGGAACGACTTTCTGAAGGATATCGAAAAGAGCGAAGCGGACGCTCCCGTCAGAATCAACAGGTATCTCGAGAACCTTCCCTTCGTGGAAGTCAACGGCAGGAAGTACCGCTTTCTCAACGGAGTGGGGTACGGTATCGACGGCTACTGCTGTGAAGTGGGGGACAGGATGAAGGCAGAGGGCAGGGAGAACATCAACTACACGGCAATCGCCATTAAGGGACTTCTCTTCCATTACAGACCCACGTCCTGCGTGATTACTGTCGACGGAAAGAGGTATGAATACAAAAAGGTATGGCTCTGTCCGACGATGAACGGACGCTACTACGGCGGCGGCATGATGGCTGCTCCCTCTCAGGACAGACTCAATAAGGACGGCACGCTCTCTTCGATGCTCTTCTACGGAAAGGGAAGACTCGGAACTCTCATGGCATTCCCCTCGATTTTCAAAGGCGAGCATATCGAGCATAAGAATATGGTCGCCATCCACACGGGACGCGACATTACAGTCGAGTTCGACGCTCCGACGCCGCTCCAGATAGACGGCGAGACAATCCTCGGCGTTACGAAATACAGAGCTTACAGCTCGAGATAGACAGGATGAGAGCCTCTCCGGAGGCTCTTCCTCAAAAGATTAAAATGAAAATTACAGAAGAATTCGGTTTTCTCAAGTATTATATCGGAAAGAAGCTGACGGGAGTGGAGACAACGCCGTACTGGTCGGAGAAGAAACGCCTCACGAGCAGCAATACAGTCGTCATACACACAAATGCGGGGCCGCTTTATTTCTCGTGTTCCCCCCGTCAGGCTGACCTCTTCTACGAGGAGAACGAGGATGTTCTCTTCACTGTCAGCGAGCAATGGAGTGAAACAGAGTACTCCGCCCTCGACGACATCCCCCTCGGGACGGAGAAGAGGGACGAGACCATCATCGACATAAGCCTCGTGTATGACGAAGTGTCAGCCCTGAACAGAAACGACAGCGAGAAGATTCTCACCTATCCTGTAGCCGTCACCATTGCTACCTATGACTCGGTGATCGGCGTCTGGCGTGACAGTATGGACGTATCGCTTATAGGTTACGAGGGAGAATGCATGACCGGAAACAGACTCTGGCCGGTCGACGAGCTCTGGGGGGACTACTTCGGCGTTCCTCCCTTCAGTGTGAAAAGAACCGGCTACAGCTATTATGAGGGCGGTCCGGTATACAGTGAAGAGAAGAAATTCTTTCCGTCGTCCGACGGCGCACGGCCTGACGATTCTTTTTGAACGCGACGCTCTCCGACCTGCTCTCAACACACTCGAGTGACGGGTGTATCCTCCGCACAACCGCAGATGATTGCAAGGGCGGCCCTGATTGTGTTCAGTTACGATACCGAAATGCACTACAAAAATACTACAGTAAAATTTTTGAAGTTGGATTGTAGTAGAAATTGTAGTAGTAATTACAGAGAATCGTAACTCAATACGACAAAACACTTTCTGACATCATATACGACGGGAAGTAGGAGAGAGACAGGGCTTCTCTCTCCACTCAGAAGAACAGGGAGAAGAGGATGAAGATGACGGCATGGGGTAGGGTGAGAAGTGCGTAATTCTTCACTGTCTCCTTCTTTTCATCCTTTGTCTCTCTTATTGCATAGAGGAGCGGCAGCGGGAACGATATCACAACGGACGGAAGTGTTGCCGGTGTAAAGCCGCCGCTCGTTAGTCCTCCCAGGCGCGTGAAGACTATTGATGTAAGAGCTGTAAAAACCTTGTTCCCTGAAAGAGAGGTCTTCCCGAGTGTATAACCCGAAAGCATGAAGAGGAGAAGAGTCACCATCGCGCTCCAGTCGATTTCTCTGTATATCTTTCTGTCGAGAAAGAGGAATGCCAGAGCAACGACGAGCAGGAGATCTATCGTGTTGAATCTTCTTCCGAAGAGGACGACGAGGAAGAATGCAGAGTAGAGTATCCTCATACCGCGTCTTTCCTTCTCCCAGTAGTCCTCGTTCTCTATGTGGAGGTATATTTCATCCCCTTTTGTCTTCCTGAGGACTACGAATGCCTCTATGGTGAAAACTGCGAGAGAGATAAAGAAGGGAGGAAGGAGTTCCTTCATATATTCGTAATAGCTTACGCCGCTCTCGAGGAAGAGATAGAGATTGGCCTCGCTGAAGGGCGTGAAGAGTGTCGTGATGACAGAAAGCAGCGTGATGAGCGCTGTCGTTACGGCTGTGTACTTTTTCTTTTCGCTTGCCTCAAGAAGCTTTATTGCAAACGGCACCATTACGGCTGTGACAATGAAAGGGAAGAAGAAGAGCGAGAGAACGAATGTCGAGAGGAGTAGAAGGAAGAACATGAACGGCGTTGAACGCACGCTGTTGAGCAATCGGAATAAGGGAAGCGCGATCTTTTCCCTCTTCAAGCCCTCCTCGAGAAGAAGGAGCATGAAGATGTATGCTGCAGTCTTCCATGGAAAAGATACTATCTCGTCTCCGGTGAGAGGGTGTATGCATAGTACGGTCAGAGCAAGAAGAAGGTAGAGGGCGGGAAGCCAGTACTTCCTGATTTCAGCTTTCATCCTTCTTCTCCTTTTCAACCTCCTCTCCGTTTGCGTTGAATGTATAAACAACCGTCTCTCTTACCGCCTCCTCGATGAGAGGAGTCATGTTGAGTGAGAAGTAATGCTCTCTTGTCGTTTTCTTGTCGGGTCTTGTCACAGGGTGCTTGGGGGAAAAGACTACGCAGCAGTCCTCGTAGGGGAGGATTGAGGTATCGTAAGTGCCGATTTTCTTCGCCTTCTCGATGATTTCCTCCTTGTCCATACCGCATAAGGGTCTCAGGACAAGCATGTCGGTCATGCTGTCGGTGAATGCCATTGCGTCGAGCGTCTGTGAGGCAACCTGGCTGACGGCTTCTCCCGTGACGATGGCCTCGTCGTATGCCGACGAAGAAAGACGTTCGGTAACTTCAAGCATGGCGGCCCTGAACATCAGTGTCGCCTCCTCCTCGACGGCGTTGTCCCTGATGTACTCCTGTCCCTTCGTGAAGGGGACTACGAAGAGCCTTGTTCCCTGGAGGTAGGGGGCGATGAGGGAGGCAAGCTTCTTCACCTTCTCGAGAGCCATCTCCGATGTGTAGGGATATGCGTGGAAATAGCAGCAGTCGAGCTTCATGCCGCGCTTTGCCATCATCGTGCCGGCAACGGGGCTGTCAATACCGCCCGAGAGCAGGAGCATCCCCCGTCCCGCTGTGGAAACAGGTAGGCCTCCGCAACCCTTCTCGGAGTGTGTGTAGATATAGCATTCGCTTCTGATTTCGACAGTGATTGTAAAGTCGGGCTTTTTGAGATTGACGGTGAGGGACGGGTAGTATTTTTCGACGACGTCGGCAACCCTGCACGCAACTTCAACCGATGACAGAGGGTAGGCTTTGTCCTCCCTTCTGACTTCGACCTTGAAGGAACCCGAGTCCCCGAAGGGATGCACAGATAGTATTTCGTCGGCCTTGTCGAGAATCGTCCCGATGTCCTTGTTGTCACAGCGGAAGGATGGTGCCCATCCCGTAATACCGAATGTCGTATCGAGAGCCTTCTCGATTCTCTCCTTCGGGCATGCCTCGTCGACATAGAGGAATACTCTTCCCTTTGTCTTGTCCATTGTGCATTCATAGGGCTTTATCTTGCCCCTGATGTTTGCTCTGAGACGGCGCTCGAACATTACTCTGTTGCCGCCCTTGAGTGCGATTTCACCTTCTTTTATCAGATACTGGTGCTTTGCCATCCATTAATTCTCCAAATGCCTTCACGAGCGCTTCGGCGTCGCTGAGGCTTGTATCTTTAGAAAGGCTTATTCTGACAGCCTTTCCCGCTCTTCTGTTGTTGATTCCCATTGCTTCGAGAATGCTCTCGCTCTTTCCCTTCCGGTTGTTTGAACATGCCGAACCCGAGGATACGCAGAAGCCCTTGTCCATAAGCATCCGTGTGAAGACCTCGGAGGGAAGAGGTCCCTCCACCGAGAGGATATAAGGCGACGAGTTCTCCGGTGAGAATATGCCGATTCCCATCCTCTCGAGGTTCGTCTTTATGTAGGTCTTGATCTCTCCCGCCTTCCTTTCTCTCTCTTCTCTCTCCTCCATCCACTCTGAAAGTGCGGTCTCGAAAGCAGCGATGGCGGGAAGATTCTCTGTGCCGCCTCTTCTTCCGCCTTCCTGTCCACCCGCCGCTGCGAGAGGCCTTATAATGGAGGGATTCTTCACATAGAGCATTCCGATGCCCCTCGGACCGTTTATCTTATGTGCTGAGAAAGATGCGCCGTCGACGTCCCAGGCCTTGAGTTCGAGCCCCGTCTTTCCGAGAGCCTGCACAGAGTCGGAGAAAAAGAGGATCTTACGACCGTTTTCCTTCTCGTACTCCCTGACAGTCCCGACAAGTTCCTCGACAGGCTCTATTGCACCCGTGACGTTGTTCACGCTCATTACGAATACGGCCTTCGTATCGGGAGTGAGAGCTTCTCTGAGCTCGGAGGGGGAGACAAAGCCTCCCTTTGCGCGTATTTTCACTACATTCCATCCCGACTTTTCGAGGAACTTCGCCCAGCTTGAGACAGCTTCATGCTCGATGCGCGACATTATCACAGTGCCCTTTTCAAGCCATAGAAGCGACTCTGCAAAGAGTGCGACGGCCTCTGTTGCGCCGCTGGTGAAGATGATGTTCTCCTTTCCGACTCCGAGAAGGGAAGCCACACTCTCCCTCTTCTCTTCGAGAAGGGCCTTCGCCTTTGAGCCGAGGCGGTGGTTTGACGAGGGATTGCCGTAAATTTCCCTTGAGACCCTTATATACTCCTCGAGAGCCTTTGGGGATATGGGCGTTGTGGCTGCATTGTCGAAATAGAAATCCATAGCAATGATTTTTCCCATTATCGTGTCTTTGGTCTATAGCTTATCGCCTTTGATATTGGAAGAATGGAGGGAAATAATTAAACTACAGCCATGAAAAAGCTGTTCGACACAACACTGGGTGACGGCATCGTCACATCACTCTTCATCACGTCGTCTCCCGCTCCGCTTAAAGAGCGCATCGGGGAACTGGGTTCGTTCATCATCGTCGCAGACGAGAATACACTCCGCTATTCCCCTTTTCCGGAGAAGACACTGGTGCTCGAGAGCGGAGAGGAGCACAAGACAATGGAGAGCCTCGAGAGAATACTTGCCTTTGCCCTCTCATCCGGACTCGGACGCGACAGCTATTTTGTCGCACTCGGCGGCGGCGTTGTCTGTGACATGACGGCCCTTGCTTCGTCGCTATACATGAGGGGCTCACGTCTTATCCTCCTGCCGACGACACTTTTATGCATGGTCGATGCAACACTTGGGGGAAAAACCGCCATAGACTACATGGGAACGAAGAACCTCATAGGTTCCTTTTATCCCGCCGATGAGGTGATAGTGCCGGCATACACACTCTCATCACTTCCTCAAAGCGAGTTCATGTCGGGAATGGGGGAGGTCGTGAAGCATGCGCTTCTCTCCTCAGACAACGACCTCTACGACTTTCTTATGGAGAACAGAACAAAAATACTCGACAAGGACAACACTGCGCTTGAAAGGCTATTAGAGCTCTCGCTTCTTGTGAAGAAAAATTACATCGAGAGGGACCCGAAGGAGACGAAGGGCATAAGAAGCATCCTCAACTTCGGCCACACATTCGGCCACGCCCTCGAGAGCATCACGAACTACACTGTCAGCCACGGCCTTGCCGTCGTGTGGGGCATGAAGAAGGCTCTCACTGCAGGACTGCTCCTTAACATAACCCCTCAGGACTTCTACCTCTGGGCTGTCAACCTAATTGCATCATTCCCCTTCGAGTGTTCGTTCAAAGTCGACAGGAAAGACTACACGGCCTTCCTCGAAGCAACGAAGAAGGACAAGAAGAAAAAAGGCGGAAGAACGAACTTCGTTCTTCTGAGGGAAAGGGGAGAAGCTGCCCTGAAACCCCTGGAGGACGATCAGATACTGGCACTTCTCGTGTAGGATTATTACCGTACAACCATGATGATTTCCTTTTGAGTAGGGAAGATAAACATTTTATGTTTTTCTTGTCCGCCTCCCTCTCCGGCGTTAAGATAGTCCCATGACCTGCATTCTTCTCTTCATCATAGGATTCTTCTCGTCATTCCTGCAGGGATCCATCGGCTTCGGTGCGGCTGTCGTAATGATAAATGTGATTCCCTTCATTCTTCCGCCCTCTGTGACTGTTGTCATAACGCAGGGGGCATGTATCATATTCCCGCTATACATTGTGTTCAGATCCTGGAGAAAGATAAGAGTTGATGTGCTTCTTCCTCTGCTGATTCCCTGTCTGATATGCACGGTTGCAGCCACAAGACTTTCCGTCGGACTTGATACGTCGACGATGAAAATGTTGCTCGGCATCCTCTTCGTCCTCCTCTCAGTATACTTTTCGTTCGTAGCAGAGAGAATCTCCATAAAGCCTACGAAACTCAACGCCGCACTTGCCGGCTCTGTCAGCGGCATTCTCGGGGGAATGTTTGTCGCGGGAGGACCTCCCGCGGTTCTCTACCTTGCACCGGCACTCGGCGGCGACAGGGAGGAGTATGTAGTGACGACACAGGTCTATTTCATTGCAATGAACACCCTGAGCTTCATCACGCGTGTACTTTCGAATGCCGTATCTGCATCAGACCTTCCTTATATGGCATCTCTGACAGCAGGAGCTCTAGGCGGTGTCTGGACAGGAACAAAGGCGATGAAGAAGATAAATGGCACTCTCCTCAAAAGATTCATCTATGCTTTTGTGGGCATAAACGGGATAGTGATGATACTTACCGAAGTTCTTTGAAGAAGGGCGGCATGAAGCTCACACCGCCCGGGGGTATCAGTGACTGAGGAAGACAAGAGTCTTTTCGTCCATCTGGATTGAGACGTTGTCTGAAGGAGAGTAGAGAGACATGTCGGGTTTGAAGTCGACTGACGCCTTGATGAGCTTTCCGCCTGCCATGAGTTCGTAGTCGATATGGCTGCCGACGAAGACTGCACTCTTTACTTCGGCCTTGACCGGGTATTCGTCTCTTTCTCCGACTGCTATGTTCTCGGGTCTCACGACGAGGATTGCCTTGTCTCCTGAGGAGAATGACTCACGGGTTTTACCATTGACTGTGTTTCCTGTCGGAAGAACTGCCGTGATTTCTCCATCCTTGAAGGTGCAGACTCTGCATTCGATGGTGTTTGCCTGTCCGATGAAGTCTGCAACGAAGGCAGATGATGGAGAAGAGTAGATCTCCTGAGGTGTTCCGATCTGTTCGACCTTTCCTCTGCTCATGACCATGATTCTGTCAGATACCGTCAGAGCCTCAGCCTGGTCGTGTGTTACGTAGAGACATGTTATACCGAGTTTCTTCTGGATTCTTCTGATCTCCGTCCTCATGTGTATTCTGAGCTTTGCATCGAGGTTGGAGAGAGGCTCGTCCATCAGAAGAAGGGCGGGATCCATTACGATGACACGTGCCAGCGCCACTCTCTGCTGCTCTCCTCCGCTGAGCTCGTTGGGATATTTGTTCTCCGTTCCCGTAAGACTCACAAGTGCAAGGGCCTCTTCGACCTTCTTCTTTATATCGGCAGGATTCTCCTTTCTTGCCTTAAGGCCGTATGCAACGTTGTTGTATATTGTCATATGAGGGAAGAGGGCATAGTTCTGGAAGACGAACCCGATTCCCCTCTTGTTGACGGGGACGTTCGTCATGTCACGGCCGCCGAAGGTGATACTGCCGGAAGTCGGACGTTCGAAGCCGGCTATCATTCTGAGGGTTGTCGTCTTTCCGCAGCCCGAGGGACCGAGGAAGGTGACGAGTTCACCTTTCTCGACACTGAGTGTGGTGTCATCGACGGCTGTGAGTTTCATGCCGTCCTTTTCAAATACTTTCTTAACGTTATTTAATTCAAGTGCTATTTCTTTCATAATTTATCTCTTCTTTTCAGCGCCCGAGCTGAACTGCCTGGTATATAAGTGCATTGCAAGTGCGATGAGGCCGTCAGCTGCAAAGACAAAAACAATAAGAACTATCGAGAAAGCGCAGGCCTGCGGGAACTGAAGCTCAGTCATGCTTTCAAGGATTCTTGTAGTGAGCAGTGTCCATCGTGCCGAGACAAGGAATATCGTGGCGCTGATGGCTGTCATACTGTGGATGAAAAGGTATCTCATGCCTGTGAGTACCGCGGGTATGATCAAAGGTATGGTAACCTTGGTGAATGTCCGCACAGGACTTGCGCCGAGGCTCTCCGATGCCTCCTCTATCGACGGGTCAATCTGCTTGAGCGATGCCATTACTGATCTTATCCCCGTTGCATAATAACGGAAGACGTATGCTGCGACGAGTATTGTGAGCGTACCTGTGAGGATTATCGGCTTCTTGTTGAATGCAATGATGTATGCAATACCGACAACTGTTCCCGGAAGGGCGTAGTTGAGGATTGCCGAGAAGTCGAAGAATCTTCTGAGCGGAAATTCCTTTCTCTGTACTATATAGCCGATGACGACGCCGAGGACGCCCCCGATCAGGGTTGAGAGGACGGCTATCTTCAGTGTGTCGGAAATTGCTTTCCTGCCACGTTTGAAGACGTATGCATAATGGTCGAACGTTATGGTCTCGTTTATGCCCCATACCTTAACAAGAGATCCTTTGAGGATTATGTAGTAGAGGTAGATTACGAATGCAAGTACCGCTGCAGAAACAACGGTGCAGACTACCTTGACAGCGACGGGGAGGGGACTGAAGACCGACTGGTGTCCGCTCTTTCCAGACACAGTGACATAGCTCTTCTTTCCGACGAGGAACTGCTGGAAGAAGAAGACGAGAACGGCAGGAATCAGCAGAAGCAGCGACAGCGCGCTTCCTCCGTTGATGTCGAACTTTCCTGTTATCTGGAGATATGCCTGTGTCGGCAGGACGGTGAATGTATGGCTTCCCAGGATAAGGGGCGTTGCAAAATCTGCCAGCGATGATCCGAAGAGGAGCAGAAACGAGTTCGCCACAGCCGGCATACTCAGCGGGAATGTGACAGTTCTGAGGATTCTGCTGTTCTCCGCACCGAGGGAGAGCGCGGCATCATCGAGGCTCGAACTCATCGTGTTCAGTATTGCTGATATCACCATATATGATACGGGGAAATATGTAAGCGTTTCCGCTATGAATGTCCCTGTGAAGCCGTATATGTTGAAATTCGGTATATTCAGAAGCTTCAGAAGCGTTCCGTTTGGACCGAGCGCCATTGAAAGCGATATTGACGATGTAAACGGTGGTGATATCAAAGGAAGTATGGTCACTGCATTGATGACCACCTTAAGCCACCCCGGCATGTTCATTCTGTTTACAAAGAGTGCAAGTATATACCCCAGAAGAGTACCGGAGACTGCCACGAAGACCGCCAGATAGAGTGAGTTCCACAGACTCTTGAGGTTATTCCTGCTCAGATAGTTCTTCTTGAGCATCTCTATCGAGAATTCTCCGTTCTTGAAGAATGCTGCGATAAGAAGCTTTACAATCGGATAGAAGATGAACAGTGCAAAACATAACCAGATGATGGTAAGTGCACAGAAGAGGGTCGGATCACGTTTTATGAGAAGAGATTTCCCCGGACCCTTTATTTGATTGTTTTTCATAATTTTCTAGTTGTTTCTGATAAGTGACTGCATAAGGGGGAGGCGGACCTCCCCCATTTGATGAAGGTAAGCGTCAGTTTGTGATGACTTCATTTTCCCATCTTTCGATGAATCTTGCTCTGTTTTCACCCTTCCAGACAGAAGAAGACTCGATGAGAGGAATCTTCGACATGTCGAGAGCTTCGAGCTTTACTTCGACATCGGGTCTTGTAGGAACGTAGCAGATGTCGTTTTCCATCATGAAGTCGCCGAGAGCCTTTGTGGAAGCCCAGTCCATGAGAGCCTTTGCAGCTTCGGGGTGCTTGCATCCGTTAACGATGCCGCAGCCTTCAACGCCGTATGTAACACCTTCCTCGGGATAGGAGATTACGAGCGGGTAGCCCTGGAGAACGATGTCGAGAGCATCTACGAGGTAGAAGATGCCGCTTGCAGCCTGTCCGTTGGCAATCGGAAGAGCTCCGCCTGCGCCGCTCTTTGTGTAGAGCTGGACGTTCTTATTCATCTTCTTCTGAAGATCGAATGCTTCATCTTCGCCCAGTCCGAGAACCATTGCATAGATTCTCTCTGTTGCTGTTCCGCTTGTTCTTGCGTCAGCCATCTGAAGTCCGTTTACATATGCCGGGTCAAGAAGATCATACCAGCTTGTCGGTGCCGAGAGGTTATTCTTTGCAAGGAAGTCTGTGTTTGTGAGAATACAGAGCGGGATGAGGCCGATTCCGGTCCAGTAATGATCCGGACTCTGGTAGTTAGCAGGAATCTTGTCTGCTTCTTTCGGCGTATACTGCACGAAGATTCCTTCGTCTACGCATGCGTCATATGTGTCGGAAGGACCGCCCCAGAGACAGTCGACCTGCGGGTTGTCCTTCTCTGCGATAAGTCTGGAGAGTGCCTCTCCGGAGCTGAGACGGACGAAGTTGACCTTGATTCCGGTGTCCTTTGTGAACTGTTCGAATACCTGTGTTGCATACTTTTCAGGCATGATCGAATAGACGTCGAGAGTATCCTCGACCTTCTTGGTTTCCGATGCTCCCTGAGCGAACACCGAGAGTGCTGCGAGCATGCAGAGAACGATGATAAATCCTTTTTTCACCTTTTTCCTCCTAAGATAAAAATGAAATTACTCTCAGACTATAGCACCTTTTTTCGGGTGTTTGTAAAAAAGCGTGATAATTTTAAATAAAAAAGAACTCAAAAAATCCCTGCATGAGAAGACTTTTGAATCAGGAGTAGAGCGAATCAAGCGTGAGCAGTACTACGTCGTCATCCTCAATTTCGTCAAACCAGTCGGTATACCCGGAAAGTGAGAAGAGAAGATATTTCGTAACCTTGTACTCCTTAGAGATTATGCGGGAACGCCTTATAAGGGTTTCATATACTCCTTTGTCGATTTTCTCATTCTTGAATTTGCATTCGCCTACGACGGCTTTCCTGTCCTTCTCGTCTATTCCGACGACGTCGATATCCGCAGACTGCACCCTTATGCCGTTCTGATCCTTTATGTTTTCTACACCCCACCAGGATCCTGCTTTGGTAATAAAGCATCCGAATTCTCCCGATATTCCCTTCTTGAGGGTGTAGTATCTGCACATATCCTCGAAGACTGTTCCCATGAATGAATGAAGAAGAGGTTTGACTACATTCCTGTAGTACAGCTCCCCCTGTCCCATCTCGATAACACTTACTGCCTTCGGAATGAATTCATACCAGAACTTGAACATGGAATCTTTCAGTACATATTGAGTTTTCTTCTTGTTCTTCTCTTCCGTAATGCACCTTTTTCTCTCGACAAGGCCGACGCTTATCAGCTTATCGAGGGAATAGAGGACGGTAGCCTCCTTCTCCCTGACAGTGGTTGCTATTGTATTGAGGGTGGTCTTCCCCGAGGCAATCTGTTCGACAATGTTGTTCACGACTGTGACGTCGGAGAATTCCTGCACGAGAAGATTCCTCGTCTCGTCATAGAAGTAGCCGTCAGGTCTGAAGAAGAGACTTGCGATGTTCTCGTCTAGGCTCTTCTCCGGATCGATGAGCGACAGATACTTTGCAACTCCTCCCGTGATTCCGTAGCAGATTGCCTTCTCTTCGTTTGAATACCCGGGGACGAACTTCGCTGCGTCCAGATAGTCGAATGCCTCAAGTCTGATCTGCGAGTCTCTCCTGCCGAACAGAGGACTCTTCTCGCTGAGAATCCTGTTCTCCATGAAGCTGAGAGATGAGCCGCATAGGATAATCTTGATGCTGCTCTCTTTCCAGACTGTGTCGATATATTTCTGGAGCACTGAGAGAAGTGACTCGTCCGCCTCTGCCCAGTAGGGGAGTTCATCTATTACAAGGACAAGCTTCTCGTCTCCGATATTCTTTGCGAGAAAATCAAAAACAGCCTCCGTTGTTGTGAATGTTATGTCGACTCCGGGCATGAAGAATGAGGCAACCTGCGATGCGAAGAGGACGAGATTACGGTCTCTGCCGACCTTCGTTGCTGTATAGAATATGGTCCTCTTGTCTTTGACGAACCGGGCAATCAGCGTCGATTTTCCTATCCTTCTTCTTCCATATATTACGGCGAGGCCGATGCCTTTCCTGTTATAGAACTCTTCAAGTGCGGCCAACTCTCTTTCTCTTCCTATGAACATAGCTGTCCTCTTTATTTAAATCAATTTTATTAAAATCAATTTTATTAAAATAAATCTGAATAAAATCTATCACAACTGAGAGGACAAATCAAGCCTTCAGATAAGAAGTCTTTTATATTTGTTGTCCCTAAAAGGAGATATTTTTCGGGACCGAACTGAAAAAAACTGTGTTTTTGTCCCGAAAAAGTGGGAAAACGGGCTTGTTTTGACTGAAATGGATGACTGATAATCTCCTCATAGTCCGGACAAAACTATTATCAAAGGAGCATACAACTATGCGTTATGTTATCGGTGACATCCACGGGATGTTTGAAAAAATGACACAGGCACTCGATTATTCCGGTTTCAATCCGGACGAGGACACCCTGTACGGACTGGGTGACTTTGCCGACAGAGGCCCCGATTCATTGAAGGTCATTGACTGTCTGATGGGGCTCAAAGACTTCAGATCGGTATTCGGCAATCACGATATGTGGCTCTATCAGTTCCTCAGGTCGGATATCCAGTTTGTCGAGAGGGAGAAGTTCGACAAGGACTCGGTGGATTATAATTATATGTACTTCGGGGACAAGGTTCTGATCTGGCCGGAGAACTCACTTTTCTCAAGAATCAGGGTATGCTGGGAAAATAACGGAGGACGTGAAACGATGAAGAGCTTTGCCGGAACGACCGAAGAAAAGAGGAAGGCAGTATTGTCATGGCTTGAGAAAATGCCGTACAGAATCGAAAGCGGTTCCTTCATCATCCAGCATACCTTCCCATCCTCTTATTCCCGTTTCTTCCCTGACGGAGATTACTCTCTCACCATGAAGGATATGATAGACAGGAACATATGTCGGAGGGACTATGACGAGCAGCTCTGGAGCCGTAATCTTCTCAAGTGTTCGAAAGCCGTCTGCGGCGAAAATGCCCGCGATTTTGAAGATGCGGAAATCAGGGGGTGTATAACACACAAGCCTATGATCATCGGTCACTCTCCGACGCAGGGCTTCGGCCTGAGACCTGTGCCTGTATATGACAGTGTTTTCAATTTCATTCTGCTCGATACCGGCTCGTTCGTCACAACGGATTACGGCGTGAAGGAGGACGGCACAGTCACTGTCTACAATATGGATACATCGAGGTGGCATACGTCAGGCGGAGAGAGCGGCGTAATCGAACTGAAGTGATTTCTTCCTGTCTCTCCGTTCAGGGGAGACAGTGATACTCTGTCAGCGTCGTATCGTTCTCCCTCATGAGAGAGTTGTATTCTTTCATGATGAAGTAAGCGATGATCTCAAGGACGTCATCCTTCTTCGAAAGGTCCGAGCCTGTAATCTGCTCTATTCTGTTGAGTCTGTTGAGAAGGGTGTTTCTGTGTATGTTGAGCTCTGTTGATGTTACTGCACTGTCGAGGAGATTCCCCAGGTACCTCTTCAGCGTCTTTTCGAGTTCGGTGCCGTATTTCCTGTCATACCCGGCGAGGAGGTTCATCCTGTTTTCACTGATGATCTCCGCCCTGATCCTCTTTGGGATGAAGGATGCGATGAAGAGGCTGATGTGGTCGGAAAAGAAGAGCTCGTTTCCGCCGAGCTTCGAGAGGAAGTCGACTTCGTCTCTGTAGAGGGAGAGCTTCGTTATGTCGGAGAACGGGCTGCTGACACAGTAGCTGAAGTCACCGTGCTTCGAGAGGCTGCTCTTGAGTGTGCTGTATTTATTTTCAATGAGATCTTCGTCATTCTCCGCATTCAGCACTATGTAAAGCCTGTCCCCGATGAGGTTGATATAGCTCTCGTTCAGCTGTGTGCGGAAGAGCCTGACAATGTCCTCGGCATAGAAGGGGGAGTCGATTACGGAGGAGCGGACGAGAACAAGAAGGTGGCGCTTTCTGTTTCTGCCTCCGAGATAGAGCTCTGCCGTGGCTCCGCTCACGTTTATTCCGGATAGAAGGAATCTGATGAGGAGAGAGCCTGTCGTTGCGGACATTTCTCCCGACTGTCTCGACTGCGACAGAATCTTCGCCGCGGCCTCCGCTATCCTCATGTAGCAGCGCTCGTCATCCTCGTCCGGCACGGTATTATTCATCAGCACCATCGATACCGCCCCGTATATTATGCCGTCGACGCTGAGCTTGAAGGAGTAACGGTGGTTGATGACAGCTACTCCCCAGTCGAGAACGAACGGGCGTGTGCACTTATGGAGGTTGATGAGATATTTCTCGTCGATGAACTTCTCCTTGAAATCTTTTGAGATGTTTTTGTCCCTTATTATTCTGTCGTATGTCTCGTCGCCGATGGGAAGTTGCGGGTACATTCCGAGGAGGTTGTAGTCTATGTCTATCATCGATATGGGCAGGTGCCAAATCGAATAAGAGAGAGTCAGTAGATCCTTTATGCTTCTGTTGATGACGGCCTCGTAAAGCCCCTTGTAGAATGTTGCCTCGTCGATTTTTACACTCATATCGTGTAAATATTAACATGCATTGTGCATATGCACAATTACTGGGGCATACATATGTTTCAACGCATATGGCATCGTCTTTTTTCCGGGTGATAAAATGGATTCGGGCAGTATTATTCCGTTTCTCTGCCTCCGGAGGTATCATATGAAGAAAATATCCAGAGCCTGGATTGTTGCAGTGTCTGTTGCTGCAATCCTCTTCGTTGTTTCCGGCATCGTTGCAAACACAATCTCCCTCTTCATGACGCAGTTCAATGCCGTCTATCCCGAGAGCGGGGCGATGTCGAAACTTGCTTTCTATTTCACCGTCATGACGGGAACCATGGCGCTCTTCCAGCCTGTTGCGAGAAAGATCTTCTCGAAGCTTGATGCAAGAGTCTGCATAAGCATCGCCATAGTCCTGGCCTCTCTGGGCTTCGGTGCAATCTCGTTCTACACATCATTCGTCGGCTGGCTCTTCTCCGGCCTCGTCATCGGACTGGGATTTTCGTTCATCATCTATCTGATGGGCCCGATTCTCATCAACAACTGGTTCAGGAAGAAGACGGGCTCCATCCTCGGAGTAGTGCTGGCATTCTCCAACCTCGGAGGCGCACTCTTCGGCTCCCTTGCCGGCAACATGATCAGCACGATGGGATGGCAGAAGGCTGTACTGACGCTTTCCGTTATCTCGTGTGTTGTCGGACTCCTCTTCTCCGTCTTCGGCCTCAGGTATGCTCCCGACAGGAAGAAGGGCGAGAGCGCATTCGGCGAAGACGAGGAGGATACAGCAAAGGGAAGTGCACCCCGGGAGGAGCTCAGGGGCCTCTCGTTCTCCCAGTCTCTGAGAACGCCGTATTTCTGGATGGTTGCCGTTGCCGTCGTCGTCTGTTTCTTCGGCTCCAACTTCCAGACTCAGGCAACGACATTCGCACGCACCCAGTACTCCTTCTCCATCGTACAGGCAGGATACCTCTCCTCTGTTCTGATGGTCGGTGCCGTATGCGGAAAGGTGATTCTCGGAGTCGTCAACGACAAGCTGGGGTGCCGCGGCTCGTATTCAATCGGATGCGGCTCCATGATAGCAGGTATTCTCGTTCTCATCTCAGGTTCGCATTCGGGACAGGTGGCATTCGGTTTCATCGGTGCCTTCCTCTTCGGCTTCGGCTTCGCGACGATGAGCATCGCAATCCCGTTCGTCGTCAAGACGATACTTGGAAAGAAATACTTTGCCGAAATTTACGGCTATATATGCTCAGTCGGAACACTTACATCGATGTTCTCGGCCAACGTCTACGCAACCATCAAGGATACGACGGGCAACTACTACGGCGGCATGGTCGCTGCCTCCATTGCCCTTGCTGTCGGTATCGTAATGGTGATTGCAGGTGTTGCAGCTACGAAGAACAAGGAATGGAATAAATAACCTTCCGGGATTTCCGGATGAAGATAAACAGGAGGAAAACTATGGTTTCATTTGATTTGACAGGAAAGGTCGGTATCATCTCGGGTGCATCGAGAGGACTGGGAAAGGATATGGCGAGAGGGCTGGCAGAAGCAGGTGCGGATCTCGTCATCGTAGCAAGAAGCCTGGATAAGCTCCGGGAAGTTGCTGAAGAGCTCGGCTCTTCGACGGGGCGCAAAATCGTTCCGATGAAGTGTGATATCACAGCTGAGGACGATGTGAAGGCCGTCATCGATGGGACTCTCAAAGAGTTCGGCAGGATCGACATTCTCGTGAACAACGCCGCTGTCATCGACAGAGCCTCTGCACTCGATATCACACCCGAGGCATTCGACAGGGTGATGGAGGCGAACCTAAAGGCTCCGTTCTTCTTTGCACGCGAGGTCGTCAAGGCTTACATGAAGGAACACGGCGGACACATCGTGAATATCTGCTCGGTAAGTTCCTACAGAGCAAGCGCGGCTTCTCCGTCCTACCCGATTTCGAAGGCGGCTGCCGAAATGATGACACGCTGCCAGGCCGCGGCATGGGCACAGTACGGAATCTTTGTCAATGCCATCGCTCCGGGGCAGTTCAGGCTCGGCATGGGTGAGTCATCGCCTCAGGAATGGATAGAGATGATGAGCAAGAAGATTCCGCAGAGAAGACTGGGCTACATGGACGACCTCAACGGCGCTCTTGTATTCCTCTCATCCGATGCGTGCCGTTACACACAGGGACAGACAATCCTCTGCGACGGAGGGCTTCTGCTGCCACTTGCATGACGGCATCTTTTACCGGGAACGGGGACGGGCTCCGGCGGCCTCTCCCCCTTTTGTTGATGGCGTCAAGTCAAAAGAAACAGCCTTCTAGCTGAAGTTGTAGCCGACAATTCTCGAAGTGTGCTTCTTCTTTCCTGCCGGGGCATCCCTGTCGTAGTTTATGCCGACAAGAAGAATCTCTCCCTTGTAGTTTTTGAGGCACGCCGGGTAATTATTCTCGAGTATCTGATCGATGGCACCTTTTGCACTTCTTTTCCACTTGAGCTCGACGACAAGAGGAGGCCAGTCAGAGCCCGGAAGCGGAATATAGACTACATCGGCATATCCTGAGCCTGCAGGAAGCTCCTCAAACTGGAGATAGTGGTCGCGGTATGTATAGTAGGCAAGCTTGATGACGCTCCTGAGGCTCTGTTCACTGTTGTAATAGATGGGGACAGTCTCTTCCATATGCACCTTCTCTATCTGGAGGGCCACAGCCTCTTCGTTCATTTCGAGGGTATTCCGGAAAAGCCTCTCACTCTCCTCAAGTCTTCTGACACTCTCCTCAAGCTTTACTGTGTGTATGGCTCTCTGGAACTCCCTCTTGATCTCCTCGTTCGGAATACGGACGGTCTCGGTTTCCGAATTATATGCAAGGTATCCGAGGTGAATGAGAAGAGTCAGAACGTCGTCCTTTCCTCTGAATGTTGTGAGGTCGTTGGCAAAGCCTACTGTGTCAACCTTTACGTCGATGCCGCCGACGAGCTCGGCTATTGTTCTGCTCAGTCCGTTGTAGCCTTTGCTTATATATTCGAGAAGAGCTTCGGAGGCGGAAGTCTGCACCCAATAAGAATCAAAGTCTCTGTTCCTTATTGCCTTCATGACGGAATTCGGATTGTAGACAGCACCCGCACCAGGCAGATAATACCCGTTGTACCAGCGCTTCATGGTGTTGAAGTCAACGTCTTTTTCTTCACATAGATCTCTGACCTCGTCCTCTGTAAAGCCGACAAAAGAGGCAAAAAGGCGGGGTTTTATCATTGTATATTCATTAAAGTCCGAGAGTGCAGACTGTGAACCGTCGGTTTTTATCGGGAGGATTCCCGTCATGTATGCGGCCGCAACCACTTTAGGTGTGAAGGAAACATTCTTAAACCATGACCGCAGAAGATCAAGATAAGCCTTCTGGGCTTCTTTGTCATCCTTTCCTTCCCTGATAGGGGCATCCCACTCGTCAATGATAAATACAAAAGGTCTGCCATCCGGGCTTTCAACTATTCGTGTCAGACTGTCAATGAGACTGTCATCCTCTGAAACAGTATAACCCGTATTCTTCAAATCACGGAGGATTTTCTCTTCAACCACATTCGGCAGTTCCTTTAAAGGAAGACCTTTCTGCAGTGTCACCGAGACGAAATATGTCATTTCAAGGGTGATGACGTTGAATTTGTTCAAATACTTCTCATAGTAATCCG
Organism: Clostridium sp. AM49-4BH; assembly: GCA_963626925.1. Classification (GTDB taxonomy): domain Bacteria; phylum Spirochaetota; class Spirochaetia; order Sphaerochaetales; family Sphaerochaetaceae; genus Ornithospirochaeta. Next base: position 669 of record CAVFZO010000024.1, on the reverse strand, counting down.
TTGATGCTATTTTCTTGTCGTCAAAAAGAGAGTGCGAGTCACAGCTTGAGTCATAGTAAGCCGATAGCATCTTTGCAGCATAACTTTTGCCGAAGCGGCGGGGACGGCTGACACATACAAGCTTGCTTGTTTTGTTCACATTTCTGTTGATCAAATCAATAAGCAATGTTTTGTCTACATATCCGGATGAAAGAATCTCTGCAAACCCCCCGTTTCCGGGATTGATGTAAGTGCCCATAATCTGCCTCCGTTTGAAGTTTATGAGGTATGAAAACTATTCTTTCCTCTGCCACATGAAAAGAATAATGGATGACAGGACGAAAGTCAAAGTTCATCACAATCATCTACAGTATTCAGAGAGTGAAGATAATCCGGGAAATGCGCTTGTCCTCACTTGTCCTCGACGCTTCTTTCGTAGGCAGTAAGGTAGCCCGATATCTTCTTTCTTATGTCGACTCGTTTCTGTCGACGAGGGAGTATTCCCTGTCGAGGAGCTTCGTCTTTATGGGGAGGCGAGAGAGGATGCCGTTACATGAGAGGTGGATCTCATTCTTCGAGCGGTCTGTCACCTTCTTCAGCTTCGAGAGAGGTACGATGTACTGTATTCTGCCGCCTGCATGACGGCATCTTTTACCGGGAACGGGGACGGGCTCCGGCGGCCTCTCCCCC
>CAVFZO010000023.1:0-26244 GCA_963626925.1 Clostridium sp. AM49-4BH | reverse complement strand
TCATAGGACAGAACACGCCATTCCATTCCGTTTCCTTCCGTGTCGCCAGGGTAAGAACCGAGAGTAATCGTGTAGTCTTTTTCATATCCTTCTTTCCATTGGGCATAGAGAGTGGTGTTTTCCCGGAAGTCTTCCAAGAATTGAGAAGGGTAATCTCCCTTTTTCTCATTTCCTTCCTTGTCGGTCGACCAGTATTTAAATGAATACCCAAGGCGTGTCGGCGCCCTCGGAGTTTCGATTTGCCCTCCCTTGTCGATATCAGCGTAATGTATAAGTCCCGAACCTTCATAGTTGTAGTCCAAGGTTACTGTGCATTTTGTATCATCCCAGTGAGAGGTTATTGTTGTGTCATCGGTGAGGGTGATCTTATCTCCCGCCTTCTTCAGATTCTCGTCGTCGCCGTTGACTGCCCAGCCTTCGAAGTAGCTCGTCCCATCCGGAGAGGGAAGGGTGTACTCCGTGCCTTTTTTTACCTTTTCCGTTGTTGTGTCTTCGCCGTTCTTTATCGTGAGTGTGTAGTAAATGGTATCTGATTCCGTTCCGCCGTCATCTGTACTGGAGCCCGGCTTGTCCTCACAGGAGGTGAAGATGAGAAGAAGCGGGAGTATCGCAACAAGAAGTATAAGAGCCTTTTTCATATGCTTTCCCCTTTTCTGATCTGACTGAGTCAGACCTGATCCTCTTCAATTGTATTGTACCTTCAGATTATTTCCAACTGCGGGGTTCATTTTTAATGTCTGTCTTCTCCGGGTATGACAGTGTTTTCAGCAGGACGGATCTTTCCTTTCCGTTTTCTTAGGTACAATTAAGTCTTTTCACCCTTTTTTTGATGTAAAGCGAAGGTACGGATGGTGAAAAATGATTGAAAAAATGTAAAATATAATAAGTTATTTCTTTATAAATAAAGAATTAGCGAAACATTGACGCCGTAACTTCTTACTCTGGAAAGAAAAGTTCATAACAATAAAAGTTTATCGTAAAAGAGGTGAAATTTGCGTTTTATCGGCCGTTGGAGTAGCATTTAAAGAGTTGAAATAAAGGAGGATGTAGTGTTAAGAGGAGCTACATTTAAGAGAGGAATCCATCCTTGTGATAAAAAGAGTCTCTCGAAGGATAAACCGATTGAGCGTCTTCCCGTCCCGCCGGAACTCATTGTGCCGCTTTCGCAGCATATCGGCGCACCGGCATCACCTGTCGTCGGAAAGGGTGACAGAGTGGAGAAGGGACAGCTTATCGCATCTCCCTCGTCATTCGTATCTGCGGCAGTCCACTCACCCGTGAGCGGAGTCGTGAAGGAAATCAGGAAGACCGTGATCTGCAACGGCGCCGTATGTGACGCAGTCGTAATCGAAAGCGACGCAGAGCAGCCCGAGCTCTATAAAGAGCGCTTCGAATGGAAGGACATGACGGATGAGGCCCTTGCAGCAGCCGTCAAAGATAACGGCATTGTCGGTATGGGAGGAGCGACGTTCCCCACATCTGTCAAGTTCGCCGTGAACGGACGCAGGGTTGAATACCTTGTGATCAACGCCGTCGAATGCGAGCCGTATCTTACATGCGACTACCGTCTCATGATGGAGAGGCCGGAAGCTGTAATCGAGGGCACCATGATAGCCGCCAGAATCCTCAAGCCCGAGAACATCATAATCGCGGTGGAGGAGAACAAGGAGGATGCGGCGCTTCTTCTTGAAAAGACTGCCGAAAAGATGGGCGCATCTCTCACCGTGGCTCTCATGAAGATGAAATACCCCCAGGGCGACGAGAAGCAGCTTCTCTATGCCCTGACAAAGCGTGCCGTTCCGTCCGGAAAGCTCCCGCTCGATATAGGGTGCATCGTATGCAACACGGCATCGGTGAATGCTATATTCGAAGCCGTGGTCTATCATAAGCCCCTCATCGAGAGGGTCGTCACAGTATCGGGTGAATGCATAAAGGAGCCGAAGAACCTCATAGTGCCCTTCGGAACGCCTTTCAGGAGGCTCTTCGAATACTGCTCGGGCGAGGAGGAGGACGGCGCGGAGTTCATGGCCGGCGGTCCGATGATGGGCTTCGACCTCGATTCCCTCGATATCCCGACGGTCAAGGGCAATAACGGCCTTGTGTGCCTGAAAGCGCATAAGGAGAGTCCCGTATTTCCGTGCATGCACTGCGGAAAGTGCGCACAGCACTGTCCGATGGGGCTCACCCCCAACAACATGTACCGCCTGATCACGAATGCACACTACCAGGAGGCGATGGATATCGGGCTCATGGACTGCAAGGAATGCGGATGCTGCGCATATTCGTGTCCGTCGCACCTCAACCTCGTGCAGGCATTCAGACTCGGAAAGAAAATGGGGAGGAAGGCAAAATGATCACTGTCAAGGTAAGTCCTCATATACATGATTCGATAAGAACCGACAAGGCGATGCTATATGTAACGATCGCGCTTCTGCCGTCGGCAGTGTGGGGATGCATAATGTTCGGCTGGAGGGCCGTACTCGTGCTTCTTCTCAGCATCGCATCGGCTGTTCTTACGGAGTACCTTCTCAATAAGATAAGCAAGGAACACACGATTATGGACGGTTCGGCGCTCGTTACGGGACTTCTTGTCGGGATGAACCTCTCGTCCACCGTTCCCTTCTACGTACCGGTGATTGCCTCCGCATTCGCTGTCGGTGTCGTGAAGTGGACATTCGGAGGACTCGGGTGCAACTGGGCCAACCCGGCAATCGCGGGAAGGGCCTTCGTCTTCTTCTCGTTCTCCTCGCAGATGTCGTCTTTCACACTTCCGTGGGTATTCAACAAGAGTGCGGAGCTCAGCGCAGGTGCAACCCCGCTGTCGGCACTCAAGATGGAGCTCGGGGGAGGGCTCTCGTCCTACGAGGTTCTCTCGGCATCCGGCTATCCGGTGACATCGTTTGCATCCAGAATCGGAAGCGCACTCAATATAAATCCGTACGTCGTGGATGAATTCTTCGGCTTTGCAAGCGGCTCCATCGGAGAACTCAGCGCACTGCTGCTTCTCCTGGGAGGTCTCTTTCTCATACTCAAGAGAGTCATCACATGGTATGTTCCCGTATTCTTCATCGGGTCATTCGCTCTTCTTACATGGGTATTCGGAGGACTTGCCAACGGAACGGGATTCTTCACAGGCGAGGTTCTCATGAGTGTCTTCTCAGGCGGTCTTCTCATCGGTGCCATCTTCATGGCGACTGACTGGGTGACAAGCCCCAACACCCCCAAGGGTGAGATTATCTACGCATTCGGATGCGGCTTCTTCACATTCATCATCCGTTACTTCGGCTCTCTTCCGGAAGGCGTATCGCTTGCGATACTCCTCATGAACATGGTGACGCCGACAATCGACAAGTACGTAACGAGGAAGAAGTTCGGCTTTGTCAGGGAAAAGAAGGAGGTGAAGGCATGAAGACAATTCTCAAAACAGGCATCGTCCTCTTTCTTATCTGCGCAGTCTGCGCCGCACTCTGCGCATGGGTCAACTCCTTCACGGCCCCCGTCATCGCCGAAAATATAGAGAAGGCCAACAGGGCGGCCCTGGAGAAGGTGAGCGCCGGCCTCGAGATTGGAGAGACAGTCACCGTTTCCGATAACGATACGGTGAAGGAGGAGACTGCTCTCTACTCCGGCGGAAAGGTTTCCGGCTACGTGCTCTGCCTCAAGGGCAAGGGCTACGGCGGAGAGTTCACCATCATCGCTTCCTATGACACAAAGGGTGCACTCATAAAGGCCCAGATGACAGAGGACAGCGAGACGGCGGGACTGGGAAAGAACGCCGAGAACGAATGGTACATGGACCTCTTCACCGGAATGGGTGACACAATCTCGTTCCCCTCGGGCAAGACAGATCTCGATGAAAAGGACAAGGCTCTCATAAACGGCGCTTCGTTCACGTTCAGAGCCGTATCTGCAACGCTCAGGAGCGGCAGCAGCTATGTCAAGGAGAAAGCATTATGAAAGGACATCTATATGAACTGACAAAGGGGCTCTGGAAGGAAAACCCCATATTCATAATCATGCTCGGAATGTGTCCGACGCTTGCCGTCTCCACACAGGTGAGCAACGCACTGGGAATGGGAGCGGGCGTCATATTCGTCCTCACGGGCTCAAATATCTTCATCAGCGCACTCAAGAAGGCCATACCCGATTCGATAAGAATCCCGGCATACATCGTAATCATCGCGTCATTCGTCACGATTCTCGAGATGATCATGCATGCCTACCTTCCCGATCTCTATGAAGCACTCGGAATCTACCTCTCGCTCATCGTCGTCAACTGCATTATTCTCGGCAGGGCCGAGGCCTTCGCCAACAAGAACAGCGTCCTTGACAGTGCGCTCGACGGCATCGGTATGGGATGCGGCTTCACGTTAGGGCTGACATTCATCGCCCTCATCAGGGAGATAGTCGGTAACGGAACCATCACACTCTTCGCCGTCGGCGGCTGGGACGGTGTCATCCGTATCCCGGGCCTCTCATCCTCCCCGATGAGAGTCATCGGAGTAAGTGCCGGCGCACTTCTCGTCATGGGCTATCTCAAGGCCTTCTTCATCTGGAAGCAGGCAAGGGATGCCGGTAAGGAGGTGAAGAAATGAGCTATATCGGAATTCTTGTCACCTATATATTCGTCAACAACTTCATACTCGTGAAGTTCATGGGACTCTGTCCCTTCATCGGAGTGAGCAAGAATGCATCGGCTGCCATCGGAATGGGCGTTGCCGTGACATTCGTCACCTCCGTCACATCGGTATTCTGCTGGGTGATCTACTACGGCCTTCTCGTTCCCTTCGGCCTCGAGTACATGAAGACAATCGCCTTCATACTCGCCATTGCGGCACTTGTGCAGTTCGTGGAGATGATCATCCGCAAGTTCTCGCCCTCCCTTTACAAGGCACTCGGAATATATCTTCCGCTCATAACGACGAACTGCGCAGTCCTCGGTATTGCCATCATCAATATCGACGAGGGCCACAACCTCCTGGAGTCCTTCACGGCGGGTGCCGCAGCGGGAATCGGGTTCACGCTGGCTATCGTCCTGATGTCGAACATCAGAGAGCGGCTCTCCCTCACTCCCGTCAGGAAGTGGTTCAGAGGCGTCCCGATCACATTCATATCGGCATCGATCATGGCACTTGCCTTCATGGCATTTGATTCGACGCTTCTGATGAATCTCAATCTGGCATAGGGAAAAGGAGGAAGATGTGATAAACATTCTGTATGCTTTCGGTGTTCTCTCCGTTCTGGGCCTCCTTTTAGGGCTCGGCTTATCCTTTGCGGAGAAGAAACTCAGTGTGAAGAAGGATGAGAGGCTCGCTCTTCTGGAGGAAATAATGCCCGGCGCAAACTGCGGCGGCTGCGGCTTTGCAGGATGCTCGGCCTATGCCGAAGCCGTCAACAACGGCACGGCGGCACCGGGGCTCTGTCAGCCCGGCGGCGATGAGCTGAGCCGGAGAATGAGCGAAATTGTCGGTGTTGCCGCCGAAAAGAAGGAGAGGATGGTCGCCTTTGTCTTCTGCTCCGGATCCGAAGCCGTGACAAAGAAGAACTTCAATTATGAGGGTATCGGGGACTGTAATGCACTCTCGCTCGTCTACGGCGGGGACAGCGCCTGCAGGGAAGGGTGTCTCAGACTCGGCTCATGTATGAAGGTGTGTCCGGTCGAGGCGATTGTCCGTACGGAAGACGGCCGTATTGTCGTCAACCGTGAAAAATGCATCGGCTGCGGTGCTTGCACTAGAGTATGTCCTAAGGGTACTATTAAGCTCATTCCGTATTCGGTTGAGTATGAAGTGGCATGCTCGAACCACGAGCCGGGTGCAAAGGCGAAGAAGGCCTGCGCAGCGGCATGCATAGGATGCAGAATCTGCGAAGTGAAGGTCGAATCATCTCCGTTCGTCGTCGAGAATTATCTTTCTCATAACGATGCGTCGAAGTGTCAGACAGGCGCCGCAGAGGCATGTGAGAAATGTCCTCAGAAGTGTATTCATAAACTCTAGGGAGGACAGAGGAGAAAGAGATGAAGGTGCTTCTTGGGATATATACTACGCTCTTCAGCGCACCTTCCTCTCTTTTTGAAAGAACCCTCTCTCTCGTCTACGAACCCCTGCTTTCATACCTCTTCAACAAGCCTGGAAACCGGGTGATGATCTATCAGTCATCACAGATGATAAAGTACATGAGGCGTGAGAGGGGCGACTATGCGACCCTCATGAGAATCCTCTCGAAGCGCGGCGACATAGAACACCTTTCCGGTTCATGGAGCGAGAGCGTCCTCTCCCTCCTTCCCCCGAAGGACAGGGGCGCTCAGATAGAGAAGCTTACAAGCGAGATAAGGCACGAATACGGGGTTCTCCCCAATTCGGCGTTCTTCTACGGGGAGCTCTGGCAGCCGCACTACGTCTCGCTTCTCAACAATGCCGGAATCGACAACGTATTCATATCCACATACTCGGAGAAGAGGGATGTCGAGATATCTTCAGAGCCCTTCGTCATGAACGAACTGGGTAAGCGCGTGAACATCTATCCCGTGAGGGATTCCGTATCTCTCGCTGTCAGAGAGTACGCCGACGGAAAGTGCGACTACGCCGCTCTCAGAAGCCGCATACTTACGGCCATACACGAGGCAGGAGAAGGCTCTCTCATATTCCTCAACATCGACCAGCTTGTACTGGGCGCCGTAAGGGAGGGGAAGGGAAGTCGTCCGGGACTTCTCTTATGCGACATTCTCGACAGGGTCCAGACGCTCCCGCTCTCATCCATTCCAGTGAAAGTGGCCGACTACCTTCCACAAGGGTGGTACGGCAGGGACGGAGAGAGCTATTCTCTCTCGTCCATCAACAGTCTCTTCGTGAAGAACGAGGGCTTCAGGTACCTCTACAACAGATTCATAACGATAGCGGAGAATGCCCAGACGAGGAATAACCGCTTTCTGAAGAAGGACGTCACGACAGCGCTCTTCAACACCTCGATGGGAAATCTCTTCATATATGACTCGGAGCTTGCACCGCTGAGGTACAACTCGCACAGAGTCTTCTGGAGGGCGATACTCGACGCCGAGAACTGCTTCTGGAGAGACACGGAAGGTCCGTCGATGAAGGAGTACGACTACGAGGAGATTGGATGCAGCGACTTTGTCATGTCAAACAGGAACTATCTTGCCGTTGTGTCGCCGAAGGGGGCATCGTCACCCGAGTTCGACTTCCTCCCCGATGCCGTGAACTTCTTTGATACCCGCTCTTCGTTCTCGGAGGGCGACTACGCATCCACCCTCAGACGTTCCTTTGAGGACAGACTTGTAATATCCGGAAAGGAGTACGGCACTTCAGATACTGTCTTCTCGAGTGAGATACTCGACCGTAAGCGTACCGAGATAGTATTCACGTCTCCTTCCTCTCCCTCCGTTCCCTTTGTCCTGACGAAGCGCTACAAGCTCAAGACCAACACATTCACACTTGACTCAACAGTCTTTCCGAAGGGCGGCGATATAATAGACGGAAGCTACTCTCTCTCGATATATCTCTCGTTCGAGGACGGGGCGCTCCAGACCCCCGAGCAGAGAGTCGAGATGTTCACGACGGGGAAGGTCGATGCCAAGACTGTGAAGTACGGCTCGAAGGATGCCGGCTCCTCGATAACGATATCTTCCACAGAGCCCTTCACTTTAACCGAGGAGAGTGAGAGCGTGAGGATGATGACGGGGCTGGGGATGGAGGAATTCGTAATCTGGAGGAAGCTTACCTTCACATTCCCACTTGAAGTTCCCCTCGATGAATCGGTAACCTATAGACTGAATATCAGAGACAATTCAAATAAATAAAAGCAAGGAGAAAAGAATATGTTCATTGAAAACAGATCAAAGTTCGAAGATATAAAGATTGAAGCCTACAACGTATGGAGGCGTCTTTGAATCGTCCGGGACTGAATCAAAGATAAAAGAGCTGGAGGCAGAGACAGCCGACCCTTCGTTCTGGAACGACCAGGAGAAGGCACAGAAGACATTCCAGAAGCTGAACACCCTCAAGGAGAGCTACTATCCGTGGAAGGAGCTTATCGGGGAGATAGACGACCTCGGGGAGCTCATCGAGCTCTATAAGGGCGAAGAGGACGAGGACCTCAGGCTCGAGCTCCAGGGACAGATCGACGAGCTTGAAAACAAGTTCAAGCCGCTCAAGGTCAAGACTCTCCTCGACGGCAAGTTCGACAAGAACAACCTTTATCTCTCGGTACATGCAGGTGCCGGCGGAACGGAAGCTTCCGACTGGGCGAGCATGCTCATGAGAATGTACATACGCTGGACGGAGAGACACGGCTTCAAATGCGAGATTCTCGACCTCGAGGAGAACGAGGGCGGCATAAAGAGCGTGACGATGAAGGTCAGCGGGGAATATGCATTCGGCTACCTCAAGGGCGAAGCGGGAGTCCACAGACTCGTGCGTATCTCTCCCTTCGATGCGGCCAAGAGACGCCACACCTCCTTTGCCTCTGTCTATGCCTCGGCAGAAGTCGATGACGACATCGAGATAGAGATCAAGCCCGAGGACTACAGACTCGACACGTACCGCGCAGGCGGTGCCGGCGGCCAGCACGTCAACAAGACAGACAGCGCCGTCAGAATCACGCACTATGCAACGGGCATCGTCGTACAGTGCCAGAACGAGAGAAGCCAGTACATGAACAAGGATGTCGCCTTCAAGATGCTCAGGGCAAAGCTCTACGAGTACTATCAGAAGGAGAAGGAGAAGGAGAAGGAGGCCAATGCCATAGCCAAGCAGGATATCGCATGGGGAAGCCAGATCCGCTCCTACGTCTTCCAGCCCTATACACTGGTGAAGGACCACAGGACAAACTATTCAACCGGTAATATTTCCGCAGTCATGGATGGAGAGATTGATGACTTCATTGAAAGCTATCTCCACTTTGCAAAAGAAGAGTAAGGGACTTCTTCTTCTCTTTCTCGTCACACTTCTTTCACTCCCGTCTCTCTCTGCCGAGAGCCTGAGAGTGACGGTATGTGGTGAAAACGAGAGCTATGTGACACTTCTCGAGGACGTTCTCTCGTCATTTACGACTGTCGCTTCCGAACGTGTTTTCACCCTCTATGAAGAGAGACGTGTCCGCAGTGAAAAGAAAACGGAAATGAAAAGAGTGACACAGGAGAGCCGGAACGAGAAGTGGACAGAGAGGAAAGAAGAGGAGAGAAAGGAGTATGCTTATCTCAATCTTGAGATCGTCCCGGCAGACCTCTCCCGCTATTCCTCGTTTCTCTCCTCATCCGACAGCGATGCATACACGTACATCAGGGCCTTCTACGACATCGACGCCGTCTTCTATGTGAAAGCAGTATCTGACGGCTCCATTGATTACATCTCCCTTCTCTTCAACGGTGAGGTGATACACTCTGCGTGGTACAACACCATGACGGCGGAAGATGAGGAGGGGATTCTCTATTCTCTCCTTTCCTCTCTTCTTCTGGGGGACGGATGGCACCTCTACTCCATCGAGCTTGAGCCGGCAAATGCCGCACTTTCAATCGACGGTATTCCTCTTGAAGAGAGCTCGCTCTACATAATACTCCCCGACGGAGAGCACACCTTCCATATCTCCCTCTACGGCTACGAAGAGAGAGAGGAGAAGCTGACGCTTACAGGAGGCGAGAGACTTTCATTCAGGCTCGAGGAGAAGGAGAAGGAGTCTCTTCTTGTCACGACGTACCCGTATTCCGCCGACCTCTATTACAACGGAGTGAAAAGCTCGACTAAATATCTTGAGGGAGTCGTCACACCATACATAATCACACTCGAGAGCCCTCTCTTTGACGACTACTCCTACCAGGAGAGACGGTCCTACGACCACATAACGCTCTACCAGGCTCCGCTCTGGACGGAGAGTGAGGATTTCATGAAGGAGAAGAAGAGCTCATTCTACTCCTCGCTCTTCTACACACTCCTGTCCTTCGGGGGCTATGCGGCCTCGGAGAGCATAACGAACTACTATTCGGCGTCCATCGGGAATGCTTCCCGTGTTGTTTTCACAGGTGCTGTGATAGTTTCATTGGTAAATCTCATACAGAATGCTGTAGACTATTATAACACGGCCAGAACAGGCCTCTGAGGAAGTATCAAATGGGTTTATTCACGAAATTCAGCGAAAAGATAAAGAGTCTCTTTACATCGAAGAAAATAGACGAGGAGTTCTTCGAATCTCTCGAAGACACCCTGATCGAAGGCGACCTCGGCTCGAGGCTCACCGACGAGATCCTCACCGAGCTCAGGAGGGAGGCGAAGGAGAAGAAGCTTACAGAAGCCGGGGATCTCCAGCTTCTCATGAAGGAGATTCTCTCTTCATACATAAAGACGTACCCCGCAGAGCTCAATGACGGCGTCAACGTCTTCATGATCCTCGGCGTCAACGGAGTGGGAAAGACTACGACGATTGCGAAGATGGGACAGTATTACCGTGAAAGAGGCAAGAAGGTCCTCCTTGCCGCAGCGGACACCTTCCGTGCAGCGGCAGTCGATCAGCTCGACATCCACGCCGAGAGGCTGGGTATGAGAATCGTCAAGCAGCACACGGGCTCCGACCCCGGAGCTGTAGTCTACGATGCCGTCACTTCGGCTCTGGCACAGAAGGATGACCTCGTTCTTGTCGACACTGCAGGTAGAATGCACAACAAGGAGAACCTCATGCGCGAGCTTCAGAAGATGGACAAGATCGTGAAGGGCAGGGGCGTGGGGGAGAAGAACTACCACAAGTTCCTCGTAATCGATGCCACGACGGGCCAGAACGGCCTCAGTCAGGCCTCCCTCTTCAACCAGGCCGTGAAACTCGACGGCGTCATACTGACAAAGTACGACTCCGCGGCCAAGGGCGGGGCTCTCGTGCAGATAGGAAAGACACTCTCTCTTCCCGTACTTTTCGTCGGGACAGGAGAGAAATATTCAGATATCCATCCTTTCGACAAGGAAGAGTACCTCAACGCACTCATCGGTCTGGAGGAGTGACATTGAAAAGAGTCATCTCCGTTCTTCTTCTCGTCTTCTCCCTGGGCACTCTTTCAGCCTCTTATTACGTATCGAACGCACTGGGGCAGAAGAAGGAGAGTGCCTCCTCGTACAACGCCTCGGAGTGGGTTCTCGACGAGAGGGGCTCAGTCTCCGTCCTCTACCATAACGGCGTGAAGTACTCTGAGAAGACCACCTCCGCCGACGGATGGACGAAGAGCGGGGACGGATGGGAGGAGAGGGCCTTCTTTGACAGCTCCGGCAGCATTGTGCGCAGGATCATCACAACGCCCTCCTCGAAGGAGGAGTACAACTACATATATTCCGGCTCACTTCTTAAAGGTTATAACTACTCCCTCGATGACACACTGCTTTATAAGGTCGAGTACATAACAACCTCCTCGGGAGATCTTCTCTACTACAGGGAGAAGGACGAAGGGGTCTACATAACAGACGGCTGGTTCGTCTTCGAAAACGGAGAGAGGATGGAAACGGGCTCCTTCGAGACGGAGAAGATCGTCTCTGTGAGCACCTCCGACGGCGGCTACGAGGAGACGGAAGGTGAGACCGTCAGGCGCTACGACAGCAGAGGGCGCCTCACAAGCGAGAAGACAGCATCATCTGAGGCAACATATACATACTCTGATGACGGGAGCCTTCTGGAGAAAAGAGAGACGGTGGACGGGGGCACCTACATAACACGCTCCGATGTCGTGATACGCCTCAACAGCGACGGCTCCGTTATAAGCGAGAGACGCTCTCTTCCCGACGGAGGGATAGAGGAGAGGCGCTTTGTCAACGGTGAGGCGAAGTATGTCTTCATCTACGACAGTGACGGCAGCCGCATAAGGGAGGCCTACGCCCTGTGATTCTCTTTCTCTCCTCCCGCTATGCCTTCCCGCATTCCAGGGCGCTCAGAAGCCGCTCGGTAAGAATAATGCTTACTGTCACGCTTTCTCTTGTTGTCGTTACCGTCGTCATGGCTGTGATGAACTACCTCCAGTCATCACGCTTCGATGCCATAAGGGACGTCAGGTCCTTTGACTGCACAGTCGAGGGGGACTTTGCCGATGAAATCGGAGAGCTTCTGCCCTCATGCATTACATTCACATACGGGGAGGGGGAGGCCATAACGGAGAGCGGCTCGTACCTTGTGAGGTACATCGACAGTGCATACGACGGCGGCCTCAGCTTCTACTACGGGGACGGCACGTCCCTCGTCGTTCCCTATTCCTTCTACCGCAGAAACGGCTGGAGTACAGTCTCGCTCTCGATGCTCAGAAGCGGGAAGGCCGTAACGACACTCAAAAGCACCGACTACACGATAAGCGGAATATACTACACGGCACTCTCAAGCGAGTTCGACGACACGATGCTCTTTCTGCCCCTTTCCGACGCCGATGAGAGCGTGACACTGAAGACGGCTGTAAAGGGCGTTGACGAAAAAGATGTCGAAATGCTGAGAGAGAAAGGCTACAAAGTCACGAGATGGCAGGACGCCGAATCGAGCCTCTACGGGGCCTTCCTCGTCGAGAAGACGCTGATGTATGCCCTTCTTTCGCTTCTCTTCATAATCATCGCGGTATCGATAAAGTCGAGTGCGGCACTCTTTTCCCGTTCGCGGGAGAAGGAGATGGCAGAGCTCGAGATCCTGGGACTGGGGAAAAAACGATCTGACGCCGTGGCGCTTCTTTCGTTTCTCATCGTCATTATTCTCGGTATCATTCTCGCACTCATCCTCGGGGAGGCGGTACTCTTCGCCCTCGAGACCTTCTCCCGCAATTCCAGTTTGATAATAACGATGACACTCTCCCTCCCTCTGGCGGGATTTACCTTCTACTCCCTCTTCATGATTGCAGTCACATTCATCTTCGTCACAGTCGAGAACAGAAAGAGGGCAAAGCGCGAACTATATGAGGTGATACATGCAGAATGACGAGCTTTTGAGAATGGAAAACATAACAAAATCGTTTCCGACTCCGAAGGGAGAAGAGCTTTCGATATTGCGGGATATATCTCTTGTCCTGCACTCCGGCGAGTCCATTGCCATAACAGGTAAGAGCGGAAGCGGGAAATCGACACTGCTCTCGATTGCGGCACTTCTCTCCCTTCCCACAAGCGGCAGGATATTCTACCTTGACAAGGAGATCTCCACATTCTCCGACAGTGCACTCTCGACGCTCAGAAACAGGAATATGGGATTCGTGTTCCAGAATTCGATGCTTCTTGAGGATTTCACGGCCCTCGAGAATACGGCAATGCCCCTCCTTATCGGTGGTATGAAGAGGAAGGAGGCATTCGAAAGGGCACACTATTACCTTTCTCTTGTGGAAATGGAGGAGAGGGAGGATCACAGACCATCATCGCTCTCGGGAGGCGAGAGACAGCGAACCGCAATTGCACGCTCCCTCTCCGGCGGCGCCAACATAATCTTTGCAGACGAGCCCACGGGGAACCTCGACGAGGAGACGAGTCAGAGTACCGAGGAGCTTTTGCTTGAAGCAGTGAAGAAGGAGAAGCGGGGGCTTCTTCTTGTCACACACAATCCCTCGTTTGCCGCGAAGGCCGACATCACATACAATCTGATGAACGGAGTACTCTATGAGAAATGAGTGCGAAAGACTCTACAGAGGACGTAAGAGCGGGAAGGGAATGAGCCTGAGATACAAGCTCGGACATTTCTCGCCGTCCCTCCTTGTCTTTCTCATAGTGCTTACACTTACATTCGTAATGGTCTTCATGTCATCGATGACGGGGGCGATAGAACGCATGATCGTGCTCCTGGGGTGTGGAAGCGTCACTACGACAAGTCCTGTCGACGTCTCGGGGTATGAGAATGCGAGAATAGACGAGGTGAAGGAAGGCGACGGCATTCTCTATGCCTCCTCGGGAAAGAGCCTTGTCCATCTCAAGGGTGTCGATATTGCATCATATTTCTCCGGCGAAAGGGAGACGGGAATGAAGCTCACTCTATCGGATGAGAGTTACAGAAACGAGATCATTATCTCATCGACGCTTGCCTCCTCGCTTTCTCTTGAAATCGGGGACCAGATGACGCTCCTTCTCTACGAAAAGGAGAAGGGAAGGGCGAGGCCTCTTCTCATGACTGTGAAGGGGATATATTCCTCCGGCTATGCACAGCTTGACAAGTACCTCGGCTTTGTCGACATAACACTAGTCGACGGCACCTCCTCCTATGAGATACTTCTCGACAGAAATGAGGATATCTCCGCATTCCTCTCGTCGCTCTGGAAGGATGGGATATATGGAGAAAGTTACAGGACGAAGTATTCGGCTCTATGTACGAACGTCGACCAGTCCGTCATGATCCTCAATATCATACTCATCTTCGTGGCACTCCTTGCAGCTTTCTTCAGTGCCGATATCGCACACGTCTACACATCCCGTGACCGCAGGGATATAGCATCCCTGAGGCTCCTCGGACTTACCGAGAAGAGCGTCAGGGGAATATACCGCAGAATGACGATAGAGAGCCTCTTCCTCTCATCCGTACTCGGAACCGCGGCGGGGCTTCTGCTCTCGCTTCTTTCGCCCTCTCTCATAGCCTTTGTTGCACGTAAGGAGCCGGAGCTTATCGAATACTATATCTCGTCGTTCACGCTCTCCGTCCCCTGGTCCTCTCTCATCGTCATGCTTCTTTTGATGATTATCTGCTCCTCCCTGACGCTGAGGATCGAACTCTGGAGAACGCGGGGCGCCGAACTCTCGAGAGAGATAAAGGGAGAGTGATGGAACTTTTCTTCCTTCTGTTGTAGTCTCTTTTTATGAACTTAGAGGTCTTTTCCCTCGGAACAAGCGGAATGATGCCGCTTCCGGGCAGATTCCTCACATCGGCACTTCTTCGCCGTGACGGGGAGTTATTCTTATTCGACTGCGGCGAAGGCACACAGGTGTCGCTGAAGATGCTCTCCCTGAGGTGGAAGAAGATCAGCGCGGTCTTCATTTCCCACATGCATGCCGATCACGTCACGGGACTTCCGGGGCTCCTGATGCTCTCGAGCCAGGTCGAGAGAGACGAGCCTTTGTATATCTACGGCCCCCAGAGGCTGGGGGAGTACATCGACTCCTCGAGGCGTATCCTCGATATGTTCATCAACTACGACATAGTCTTCACTCCCGTCGAAAAGGGAGTCGTGCACAGGGGTGAGGGATTCACGATCAACGCATTCCCTTTAAATCACACGAAGCCATGCTTCGGCTACTCCCTTACAGAGGAGCCGAGAAAGGGTGAGTTCTTTCCCGATAAGGCACTCTCCCTCGCCGTCCCGAGAGGCCCCCTCTTCGGCGCTCTCCAGAGAGGAGAGGACGTAACACTTGACGACGGCAGGATAATAAGGCCTTCGGACGTTATGGGACCCGAGAGGAAAGGACGGAAGTTCAGCTACATAACCGATACCCTCTACTTTCCGGAGATATCAGACTTCGTACACGGTTCGGACATCCTCTTCTGCGAGAGCATGTTCGAGAACGACCTCATCGAGTCCGCGAGGGAGAAGAAGCACATGACGGCAGGGCAGGCGGGACTCATCGCAAGGGACGGGGAGTGCGGGAAGATGTGCCTCCAGCACTACTCTCCGCGCTACACCGACAGGGAGCTGAGGAAGCTTTTAAAGGAAGCGAAGGAGATTTTCCCCGAGACTGTCCTTACACATGACCGCATGTCGTTCGATATACCGCTCAAGGACTGAAGCGGGATTCTGGATTGAATTACAACAGCCTGCTGTGGTATTTCCAACATATTATTCATTATCGTATAAATCTTTAAGAAAAAGATATTATTATATATTTACAATTTTCAGCCGAATTCTTATATTCTTGCCATGAAAAAACCTATCGTAATACTAACACTGCTCTCTGCGATGCTCGGCCTCGGCGCGGCCTCCTATTACGTCGGAGCAGAGGGCGGTGTGACATTCAACACCGTCGCTGCCGGCAGGGGTTACCGCAGCTACGAGTATGACTGGGCTGTCGGCTACAAGACATCCGTTCCCTTTGTTGTTCAATTCAATGACAACTTTGCACTCGAGACAGGGCTCTCTCTTTACGGAAGGAGCTACAACTATTCTCAGAAGGTTGACCTCAGCGACGGAGGAAAGCAGACGAACTTCGATCTTGCAGTCAGAAACGGCTTCATGACGGTTCCTCTTCTTGCGAGAGTTTACATCCCCGTCGGCCGCTTCGATTTCTACGCATCCCTCGGCGGCTGGATCGGCTTCTGGGCTTACGGCTCGAGAAAAGGAACGGTGATGAACGGAAACGACAAAAGCGAAAGCGTTGAGGAGAAGACGGACCTCTCACTCTACAACCGCTTCGACGCCGGAGTCAGCGCAAAGCTCGGCTTCGATGTCGACTTCGGCCCGGTAAGGGGCTATGTGGAAGGTGAATACGGCCTCACGCTAACCGACATGAATGTGAGACAGAAGCACGGATCCTTCCCCGTTCATAACTCGACGTTCTGTGTAACTATCGGTGCACTTATGGAGATTGCAGAATGAAAAAGACGATAATCATACTACTTGCGGCGCTTCTGCTGCTCTTGTCATCCTGCAGCAATAATGTAAAGGCTCCCGATGATTCATGGGAGAACGTATTCCTCCAGTACTGGAATATGATGAATACCGAATTCGTCCACTTCTCGGATGACAGAAGCTATGACTGGGACGCTGTCTATGACAAGTATCTTCCCCTCTTCCAGGCACTCGACTGGACTGACAAGGAGGATACTGTGAAGGCATTCACATACTTCAGGGAAATTGCAGTCAATGCTCACGACAACCACTACAATCTCACGGTCACAGACGCCTTCGGCCAGAAGCTTGTATGTTCACCGGCAATGCTCAAGAAATTCGCAGCTGCCGGCGGTGACATAAACGACTATCCCGATATCATTCTCATCAACAAGAATGATGTTCCGTATGTGACAGCAGTGGGGAATGACGGCTTTGCGTATGACTCGGACGACATCCTCGAGCGCAAAGTGAAGGCAATTCCCTCATACAACGAGGTTGACAGACTCAAGGGTGACGGAACGACGAGCCCGAGCTACTTCCACAGCCCCGACGGCAACATCGACACGGAGTTCCCGGACGGCGCCTGGTACGGAGCCGGGTTCTCCCTGATAACTGACGAAGTCCTTAAGACACTCCCGGATGAGGACAAGAAGATTGCGGCCAAGTGGAATCTGGTTCTCAGTTCTCTTGATATGAGTTCATATTTCTTCGGTGTAAACAAGGACAATATCTTCTACGTCTACTTCTCCGACTTCGGCAATCCCCTCTTCCTCTATGACATCATGATCAAGGATGAGAGCGAGCTTACTCCGGATGACGAGGAGGCTCTCAATAACATCGCTGTCCTTCTCGTCCGCTCAATGGTCCAGGACGTCATCAAGGCCGTGAACGACGGAAGTATCACAGACACAGATCTCAAAGACACTCTTGAGAAAGGAATCCAGGGACTGGCGGGACTTGTGAAGATGTATGATGTTCTCCACTCCGTCGTCAAGGATGACAGGTGGGAGGTGTCGTCAACTGTCACGAAGGATGACATCAAGGGCGTTATTGTCGATGTCCGCGGGAACGGGGGAGGCGCAATCGCATTCCTCGAAGCATTCTGGGGTACCTTCTTCTCAGAAGAGACTCAGTTCGGATATGTAAGATACAAATCCGGATACTCGAGGCTCGAGTACACACCGTGGACGAGCTTCAGCATCGACAAGGACTTTGTCAACGAAGAGCTCGGCGAGACATATAAGAAGCCTGTCGCACTCATTGTCAACGGATACTCCGTATCGTGTTCGGAAATCTCCTGCGTGATATCGAAACTGCTGCCGTCTTCTGCAGTAGTCGGTCATACGACTTACGGCGGCACATGCGGCCTCACGGACAGGAAGGTCTACAACGGCGGTCCCTTCTCGTCGGAGCATCTCTCCGTCTATACGACGACCTATCAGTTCGTAGACAACAACATGGAGAGTTTCGAAACGAAGGGCATCACGCCCGATGTGGAGAGCGCTCTTTTAGACAACACCGACGACGCTTACGTCAAAGCCGTCGAATGGGTGAAGACTCATACAGTCTGATCTCACTTTTTTAAAGATAACGGGGGCTGCGGGAGAAACCTGCAGCCTCTTCCATAATTTTGTCAAATCAATCCACATCTTTCTCGATATTCCCAGAGGTATTCCTCTCTGAATCATGATGCCGAAGCTGTCTTAGATGACAGCGTTCCTCTGACTTCTTTCTTTTCAGAAGACGAGGATTACGGGTGCAAAGAACGTCTTCTTTCAAGGCAGTGTAATTTCTGTCATATCGTTCTGTCAGAATCAACAAGGGGTTCGTTTTTTGCTGAATATTCGATGAAAAATATCGATTGACGAGCCAATTTACCACTGTTACGCTGAAAACACAAAAGGAAAGGATTAGCCTTATTCCGGGAGGGGATTTGAGATATTACTGCGGAAGGAATGCTTCCGCCGCCTTGCTGTCATCACTCTCTTTTCTCCCGGACACGGCTATTTGGTCAGGATGTTTATTGTTCCATAAGGAGGGAAACAATGAAGAAAAACCTGAAGAACATCATCATTTTCATTATCATTTCACTGGTGCTTTTCCCTGTGTTCTCACAGGCGGCAGGTGAAAAGACGGAGAAGGTCGTTCTCACGATGGGCTCATGGAGAACGGACGACGTGGAGCAGATGAACAATCTTCTGAGGGAGTACAGGAAGGTTGCTCCGGACGTTGAGATCAGGTTCCAGCCGACAAACCCGTCGGACTACAATGCGACGCTGCGCCTCCAGCTTGACAGCGGCACGGGACCGGACCTCATGTATGCCCGCTCCTACGCTACAGGACAGGAGCTCTACGAGGCGGGCTACTTCTACAACTGTACAGATATCCCGGGACTGATGACGAACTTTACAGCTTCCTCTCTTGCTCCCTGGCAGATGAGCGACGGAGAGATGTTCGCAGTGCCCTTTGCCGCAGTATCACACGGGGTCTACTACAACAAGACGATTTTCATGAAGGAAGGACTGACTGTTCCCCAGACCTGGGAGGATTTCCTCGCACTCTGTGCAACTCTCAAGGCAAAGGGATACACACCGCTTGCAAACGGACTTGCCGACGAATGGGATATTCTGGAATGCTTCTTCCTCGGCCTTGTCCCGAACTACATCGGCGGAGCTGAAGAGAGAGTCAAGTACGAAAGCGGCATGAAGAAGCTCAATGATGCGTCCTTTGTGGCGGCTTACCAGGCTATGGCTGATGTTGCAAAGTACTGCCCGAACGGATTTGAAGCTGTCACATACAACGACAGCCAGGTCCTCTTCAACACCCAGAAGGCTGTCATGTTCGTCGACGGCTCATGGACTGCAGGCGTCTACTCCGACGCAGACTTCGAATGGGGCATATTCGCAATTCCTGCTCCGAAGGGAAAGAAGACGGCAATCTGTTTCCATCCCGATATGGCTATCACAATGAACACGAAGACGACACATCCGGAAGAATGCAGGGCAT
The DNA here is from genome assembly GCA_963626925.1 of Clostridium sp. AM49-4BH. Classification (GTDB taxonomy): domain Bacteria; phylum Spirochaetota; class Spirochaetia; order Sphaerochaetales; family Sphaerochaetaceae; genus Ornithospirochaeta. Next base: position 6,707 of record CAVFZO010000023.1, on the reverse strand, counting down.
TCCTTGCATGGCTATGCACGAAGGAAGGCGCTACGACTGCAAGTCAGAACCTCCCTGTCGGCTACTATCCGATGATCAACTTCGAGATTGCACTCGAGGATGAACATGCAAACGAATTCCTGGCTCTCAACACCGGCAGGGAGACAGATGCACGCTTCGTCTGGCCGGCACTCATGGATCTCTATTCGCCGATGAACCAGGCGGTCATCAGGGTCATGAGAGGCGAAATCACAGCTCAGGCTGCTGCAGACAGCGTTGCTGCGGTATTCGGTAAATAAATCATACAGAAAGAGTTTATGCCGGGGATGCTCTCCGGCATAAATTCCACGCCGGGAGGGATATGTGAAGAACTGTGTAAGCTTGAAGGTGAAAAGAAGGGGAATGGAGCCTCCCTGGTGGTACTGGCTTATCTATCTTCTGCCGTGTCTTGTCGTTTATGTCGTTTTCATGGCATATCCTCTCCTCGATTCGCTGCGCCTCAGTCTCTATACCGGAAACAGCGCAAAGACGAGAACCTTCGTGGGGCTTGGCAACTTTGTAAAGCTCTTCACAGATCCCGAGATGTCACAGCGCTACTGGTCGGCTTTCGCCCACACCTGCTACTTCTTCCTCATCCATATGATCTGTCAGAACTGCATCGGAATATTCTTTGCTGTCATCCTGACGAACAACACGATGAAGGGGAGGGAGTTCTATCAGACGATCATCTTCATCCCGACGACGTTTGCCGTTCTCGTCACCGGCTATCTCTGGAAGCTCCTTCTCAATCCTGTATGGTGCGGTGATGTTCTGGAAAAGGCGGGGCTGGGATTTCTCTCCCGCGCATGGCTTGGTGATACAAAGACAGCCCTGACCTGCGTTTCCCTCGTCTCCTGCTGGCAGTGGATGGGAATACCGACGATGATGTTCGTTGCGGCTCTGAGAAACGTGCCCGAGGACTGTCTCGAGAGTGCCACGATAGAAGGCGCTTCATCCTGGCAGATGTTCTGGCGTATAAAACTGCCTCTGATCAGGCCTGTCGTCGGCATGATCGCAATTCTTACATTCGTCAACAACTTCAACGCATTCGACATCGTCTTCGCAATGGAGAATGCAAACGGGGCGCCATCCTATTCCACAGACCTCATAGGGACGCTCTTCTACCGCACCGGAATAGCCGGACAGCACCCCATCGGCATTCCGGACACGGGAATGGGTGCGGCAATCGCAGCCATTACATTCTTCGTCCTTCTCATCGGCGTACTGCCGACGCTGAAGGCCACACAGGGGAGGGACTAGAAGATGGCTAAATCCCTTAAAATGCAGAACAGACATATCTTATCGCACGTCGTCATGATAATATGGTGCATCATCGTTCTCTTCCCGCTGTGGGTGCTTGTGATCAACTCCTTCAAGACGAGACTCACGATATATACCAATCCGTTCTGGATTCCCGGGAAGTGGAATTTCTCCAACTATTCGACGGTGCTCAGGGACGGTGACTTCCTGAACTACTTCAAGAACAGCTTCATAGTCGTTGTCCTGTCGCTCGTTCTTGTTCTCATATCCGCATCCCTTGCATCCTACGCCCTTGCGTCCTGGAAGGGCAGGATATCTAAGCTGGTTTTCCTCTTCATCATCGCCGGCATGATGCTTCCGATCAAGATAGCCTCGATCAAGCTTCTTGAAATCGTGAGAAGCCTGGGGCTTCTGAACACCATATGGTCCCTCATCCCCATATATGTCGCGATGGGCGTTCCGATCGGCGTCTTCATCCTCACCGAGTTCATCCGAGAGATTCCTCACGAGCTCATCGAAGCCGGTGTCATAGACGGAGCGGGAAGATTCCATATTTTCGTGACTGTCATCACTCCGCTGATCCGTCCCGCTCTTGCAACTGTTGCAATCTACAATCTTGTCCCGTTCTGGAACGACCTCTGGTTTCCTCTCATCTTCATCAATGACGAGAGGTCGAAGACACTGCTGCTGGGTGTTACGAGGCTCTTCGGTCAGTATCAGACAGACTGGTCGAAGGTCCTTGCCGTCCTCACACTCTCGGCAGTTCCTGTTCTTGTGCTCTATCTTACGATGTCGAAGCAGTTCATCAAGGGAGCAACGGCAGGTGCCGTAAAGGGATGAAGGGAGAGGGTTATTGCGGAAAACGGAAAAAGCCTCTTGACTTATAGAAAAATTATGTTAAATTTATATAAGTAGATGAAAGGTTTAGCCTTCCTTGCGGGAAGGAATCTAGTTAATTATCTGGGGACTCAGGGCAAGCCTTTCGAGTCCTTTCTTTGTTAATCATCCCGCAATGCGGCTATTTCGTTCGGATTTGAAAAGGTTCCAAAGGAGGAAAACGATGAAGAAAACACTGAAGAATGTCACCATATTCGTTCTTCTCGCAATGGCTTTCTACCCGTTACTGGTTTGATTGTCTCGTTGAGACACTATGGTACAGAAGACGGGAGGTGAAGTGCCTCCCGTCTGTCGTCTACTCTATGAAGTTGGTGACCAGTCTCTTCTCGTACACCGGCCTTTCCACACCCTCCCTGTCGCCCTCTTCTATGCACTTTATGAGCCATGCCATGTTCTGGGCGAGAGTACGCATGGTCTGGAGGCCCTCCTCATCCTTTAAGACATCCTCGGGAGTGTGTCCGTGTACCTGGTTCCAGTACTGTGATCCAACCGTATGCATTGACGATATCTCGAAGTATTTGTTGAGCCTTTCAAATGCCGCCGTTGCACCTCCGCGCCTGCATGAGACTACGGCAGCGCCGAGTTTGCCCGCCATTCTGTTTCCCGCCGTGTAGAAGAGGCGGTCGAGGAACGAACATATCTGGCCCGAGGCTCCGGAGTAGTAGACAGGAGATCCGACCACAAGGGCGGCATACTCGTCAATGCGGGAGGCTGTCTCATTGACGCCGTCGTCATAGATGCACCTGCCGGTTCTGGAACAGTGTCCGCATGCGATGCACCCGGCAACCGGCTTTGTGCCTATCTGGTAGATCTCCGTTTCGATTCCTTTCTTCTCGAGAGTTGACGCAACCTCCTTCAGGGCCGTGTATGTACAGCCCCTCTGGTGGGGACTTCCGTTGATCAATAACACCTTTGCCATATATACCTCCTGGAATAAAAAATGGCATAGATTGCTCTATGCCGTGAGTGCGACCCGGGGCCGCTTATTTCGATACTGCCTTGAGCATGCTCTCCGCAGTGCCCTGGCCGTCGAGTTCGACTGACTTTCCGCCGAGGAGTCTGACCTTCTTGAGAACGTCCTTTGCTCTTGTGTACGGGAGGATGACACAGAGAGCATCGCCGTGCTCGAACGAGGGAGCATCGAGCAACTTTTCGACTTCCTCTGAGCTCTTTCCCTTGACAGAGACAAGTGTGAGAGGATAGCCGCCTTTCTTTGCTGCATCGATTTCTTCAGAGAGTGCCTCTTCGAAGGAGTAGGATACTTCGGCCTCTGCAGACGGAACCTCGACTTCCTTTTCGACTTCCCTGATGACTTCAACAGGCTTTTCGACGATCTTTTCGACTTCCTTGATAACTTCAACAGGCTTCTCGACAATCTTCTCGACCGGAATCTCCCTGACGACTTCCTTGATGACCTCGACAGGAACTTCCTTGACAACTTCCTTGACAACCTCGACAGGAACTTCCTTCGGAACTTCGACTTCTACAGGAACTTCCCTGATGACTTCGACAGGAACTTCCTTGACAACTTCCCTTACGACTTCGACAGGAACTTCCTTGATGATTTCCTTCACGACAGTCTCCGTTCTCGGAGTGTTGAGTTCGTTCATCGACGGGCTGTGGTGAGTTGTCGGATCGTCCACCGGCGCGCTGTAGAGCGGGGAGTCGTATGCATTGGGTGCAAGCTTGTCGATGTTTTCTCTGTAATCCTCTTCCCCCTTACGTGAGGAGATGAGTGCTATTTCAATGAAGACAAGTCCGATGAGAATCGGGAGTGCCTTGGTAAGAACGCTGTAAATCTGTTCCTGGCTGATATTGTAAGCGGGAACGATGAGGTGAATGAAAACTGCAGTGAAAGCAGCGAGAATAAGGACGGATAGTATTACACTTATAAGGACCAGTTTCCAGGTCTTCTTGGCTTTTGCCATTGTTTTTCCTCCCAAGTACGTGCCAATGACGCAAATTCGTTATACTATTATATCGATACAATACTATGTTTACAAGATTTAAAGTTTTGTCTATAGCCGCCATTTTTGTGATTTCTCTGGTTTTCCTGACCATTTTTTTCTCGAATGACGGTATATTGGCCAATAAATCTACAGAAAGCAGGATAAACTCCATTCAGGAAGAAGTCAAACAGAAGGAAAGTGATCTCAATGCCCTCAGGTACAGAGCTTCGTCCTCTTCTCAAGGCGGAGTTTCCGGAGGGGCGGTCATATATTCGTTCACAGACGAGAGCGTCTATGACCCGGCATCCGGAAGGACTCAGGAGGATGAGACTGCCGCTTATGAGGGGCTCTCGTTTCTCTCGATTTTTCTGATATCTTCCGCCGTGACGGCTCTCTACGGCGCTCTGGTCATGGCGGTTGTCCCGATTTTGTGTAAACGGAAGGAAGGTGAAAACAATGGCAGAGATAATTAATCACACATCTGATAATATCCCCCAGATTGCAAAGAGGCTGAGAAGGGGCGAGATTTGTGCTCTTCCCTGCGACACTATCTACGGCCTCAGCGCTATCGTGACAGCGCAGTGCAGCGAGCGCATATATGAAATAAAGGAGAGGCCGAAGTCAAAGTCGTTTATCGTCCTCATGACGAAGGAGCAGGTACAGAACAGCGGCCTCATCGTCCCGGGCGACATCCTTTCCCTCTGGCCGTGTTCGCTGACGGCGGTGCTGGCATCCCCCAGTGGCGAGACGATGGCGGTGAGAGTCCCCTCAGACAGCTTCCTCCAGGCTCTTCTTCCCATCTCGGGTCCCCTCTATTCGACATCGGTCAACGTCTCGGGTTCTCCGAGTCTTCTGACATTCAAAGAAATCGAGAAGGCCTTCGGAGAGAAGCTCGACTTCATCGTGAAGGACGAAAGCGTAAGGGGAGGGATGAGTTCGACGCTTGTGGATGCAACAAAGAAGCCCTACCGCATCATACGGCAGGGCTCGTACGAGTTTCCCCTATGACTATTTGATCTTCCTTGCTTCCATGTAGTAGCGCTTTTCGTTTGCGTGTCCTATCGAGAAGGTCTTACGCGGATATGCTCCGTCCTTGAGCATGTCGGCGAAGAAGTTGTCCTTCGATACGTCGGGAAGCACGATGCCGAGGTTGCCCTTCTTCGATCCCAGTTCGAGTGTGACATCGACGCCGTGGATGTAGTCCACCTCTCCCTTCTTCTCCTCGAGCATGCGGTCGATGACAAGCTGGATTGTGCCTGCCGCGATTGCCTTCTCGCCGCCTTCGACTGTATAAACATAGAAGTCGTCGCCGCAGTTGAGACCGAAGTGCTGTCCCGGCATGTTGGTCTTCTTGATGAGACCTTTGCTGCAGCAGACCTTCTCCTTGGTAAATGACCTGCAGAAGGAGGAGAGTATGGAGTCGAATGTCTCCATATCTATATGGAAGAAGACTCTGTGGATGGGCTCGAAGAGGAGACCCGGGTCGAAGATATTCTCGATTTCGACGAGCGCAAAGCGTGCAGGGTGGTTCTTCCTTTCCTCTTCACTCAGCGCCGGCTTGATATCTTCCCAGCACGACTTTGCAGTTGCGAGGGAGTGGTTGCCGTCGCCCATTGCGAAGAGAAGGGGATTTGCGGGATCGAGAGCGTTGTAGAGTGATTCGAAACCTCCAAGAATGCCCTCCTTGTCCCCGTCTTCGTTCACAAGGTAGCCCTTGAGGTGGCCGCCGTTCTTGTTGAGGTCGCTGTCGTAGACGACGGTAAGGCTCTCCCTCTTGTCTCTCAGCGGTTCGATGATTTTCCTCTCCTTATCGGAAATGAGCACCATGATGTGCGGCACTTCGATAGGAGCGTCCTTTCTTATCTCCTTTCTCGGCGGGATACGCGAGAGAATCGTGCCCTCGGTCGCCCTTACGAGCGTCTTCGAATCCTTGGCGTAGCTGTAGGCTTCGAGGTCGAGTGCAAGCATGAGGCCGTAACGCACTGCGCTCTCCGTCGTTCTTTCGACGAGAATGAAACTGTCCCTGTATTCATCGAAGATACCTTTCTCGAGATATTCGTTCATCTTCTCGTTGATGGAGGAGATGATCTTCTCCTTGTCACCGGACTCGAGGTAAACCTCGGGGTAGATGATCCTCAGCGTCGAGGGTGCGTCCCCGATCTCATCTGAGAGGCTCTCCCAGTATTCGGGCTGGGATGTGTACTGGTCGCATGCGACGACAGCCCACTTCTTTGTATCGACATCCTTCTTGGGAAGTAGGATGTCCGGAGTCTTCACGCCGTATTTTAAAAGCTTTTCGGAAATCGTCATAATTTTCTCCTGATTATTGTCTTTTTTATCAGTCTATCATTACTTTCGTGAGGTATCTATCAAATTTTTCGGTTTTTTCTTAGGTCGCATCTCAGCCTGCCTTCAAATTCGTCATGGTTTTTGTTTGACAACCATACTTCTCTACTTTTATTATTTATTTAGTAACTAGTTTATTATTTATTTAGTAACAAGGGAGAAAACGAGATGAAGAAGAGATTTACCCCCCCCCGTTTTAGTACTTTTAGCTGTACTAATTCTTTTCAGTATAACAAG
>CAVFZO010000022.1:0-27389 GCA_963626925.1 Clostridium sp. AM49-4BH | reverse complement strand
AAAAAAAGACCAAACTCGGACAGTTTTCGGAGTTTGTATTTACGGACTCCCGGGTCCGGAGGCTGCTCTTGTCGAGACTGGACATACCTTGATGTCTGAGTTTCGGCTTTAGGGACATTTCTCCTCTTTCTCTTCGGCTGTTTTCCTTTCCGGCAATAATGAAATGGAGAGAGGAGAGACAAAAAGAGGCACTTGAGCACACTCTTTTCAAAAATACCACTTGCAAATTATTCCGATTGATGATTCGATTTCACTGAGTGGGGGGCATATGACGAAAGCGGGGGCTTCTTGCTATGGAGTACGACTATACGCTTCTGAGAGATATCAGTCTCTTCAGGGGAATGACGGACGAGGAAATCAGGACATGCATTCCTCTCATCGACGGAAAGCTTCTCAATGCCGGGAAGGATGAGTTCATCATCAAGAACGGCGACGAAGGCCGCTATATCGGGATAATCGTAAAGGGACGGGGGATGATCATCCAGGACGACATCTGGGGCCACAGGAACATCGTGGGAACGGTACTGCCGGACGAAACGTTTGCCGAGCCCTTCTCGCTCTTCCGCATCCACGTGCCGCTCTCGGTCATCGCAACGGAGAAGACTGTCTACTTCTACTTCGATGCGGCGAAAGTTGTCAACGACAATCCCCAGAACAGCCACATCCACACCCTTCTCACGAACAACTTCATCACCCTTCTCAACCGCAAGATCATGCGTCTTGTCGACAAGATCACTCATACGACGCAGCGTTCGACGAGGGCGAAGATTCTCTCGTACCTCAACACCTGTGCATACGAGAACCAGAAGCTGACGTTCACGATTCCGTACAACCGCCAGCAGCTTGCCGACTACCTCGGCGTCGAAAGGGCTGCGATGACTGTCGTCCTCTCCGAACTCAAGGAACAGGGTCTGATCACTTACCGGAAGAACACCTTCACGCTCATCAGGACCACGTTCTACTGACTGATGTCCTTCCTCTCCCTGATGCGTTCTATCTCGTCCCTTATGACGGCGGCCTTCTCGAATTCGAGAGAGGCTGCATAGTCCCTCATCTGCTTCTCGAGGTCCTTTATGTACTTCTTCCTGTCCTTCTCCGAAAGGAGGTTGTAGGAGGACGAAAGGATCTTCGCGTCCTCCTTTGCTATCTCCTCGCTCTCCCTGAGACTGCGCTCGAGTATGTCCTCGATCTCCTTCTTTATGGTCTTCGGTGTTATGCCGTGTTCCCTGTTGTATGCCATCTGCACACTGCGGCGGTGCTCTGTCTCCCTTATCGCCTCCTCCATGGCCTCGCTCTTTTTATCGGCATACATGATTACACGGCCGTCTGCGTTCCTCGCGGCTCTTCCTATCGTCTGTATGAGGGACGTCGCAGAGCGCAGGAATCCTATCTTGTCGGCGTCGAGTATGGCGACGAGGGCTACCTCCGGAAGGTCCAGCCCCTCCCTCAGGAGGTTGATTCCGACAAGTACGTCGTACTTTCCCTTCCTGAGGTCCCTCAGAATGTCGACACGCTCTATTGTATCGACCTCGCTGTGAAGGTACTGCACCTTGAGACCCAGGTTCGATAGATAGTTCGTCAGATCCTCGCTCATCTTCTTCGTCAGCGTCGTCACGAGCACTCTCTCACCCTTCTCTATCGTCTTTCTTATCTCGCCGTAGAGGTCCTCCATCTGGCCCTCTGTGGGACGCACCGATATCTCGGGGTCGAGAAGCCCCGTGGGGCGTATGAGCTGTTCGACGATTTCCACCGACTCGGCCTTCTCCCTCTCCCCCGGTGTTGCCGAGACGTAGATACGCTGTCCGACCTTTCTGTCGAACTCCTCGTACTTCATCGGACGGTTGTCGAGGGCCGAGGGCAGGCGGAAGCCGTAGTTGACGAGATTGAGCTTACGCGATCTGTCGCCTTCGTACATCGCACCTATCTGGGGCAGCGTCACATGGCTCTCGTCTATGAAGGTCACGAAGTCGTCGGGAAAGTAATCGAGAAGAACGGGGGGTCTCTCCCCCTCCTTCCTTCCCGTGAGGGGCCTCGAATAGTTCTCGATACCCGAGCAGTAGCCTATCTCCTGGAGCATCTCCAGGTCATATTCGACCCGGCTCTTTATCCTCTCGGCTTCAACGAACTTCCCGTTGGAGATGAAGTACTCGTACCTCTCGTCCTTCTCCTTCTCTATCTCCTTTATCGCCCTGTCGATCTGGCTCTGCGGAAGCACGAACTGCTTTGCAGGGTACAGTGTCACGCTCTCCACGCTCTCCCTCTTCTCTCCCGATACGGGGTCGAACCATACGATGGAGGAGATGGTATCCCAATCGAGCGTGATGCGGAACGCAGTCTCGAGGTATGCCGGATATATCTCGATTGTATCCCCGCGGCTTCTGAAGCGCCCCCTCTCCAGTACATCGTCATTGCGCTCGTAGAGCATGCGCAGAAGCTGATCAAAGACCCTCTTACGGTCGAATTCGTCTCCGACTCTGAATGACCAGAGCATATCCCTCAGTGACACAGGGTTTCCCAGGCCGTATATGCACGACACCGTCGCCACGACAATGACATCCCTCCTCTCCATGAGGGAGAAGGAGGCGTGGAGCCTCAGGCGGTCGATCTCGTCGTTTATATCGACCTCCTTCTCTATGTAGAGGTCCTTTCCGGGAACGTATGCCTCCGGCTGATAGAAATCGTATGTGGAGACGAAATAGGTGACTGCGTTCTCGGGAAAGAAGTTCCTGAATTCCCTGTAGAGCTGGGCCGAGAGCGTCTTGTTGTGCGAGAGCACAAGAGTCGGCTTCTGTATCTTCTCGATGAGCTTCGCCATCGTGAATGTCTTTCCCGAGCCTGTGACTCCCTTGAGTGTCTGTGCGTGGTTGCCCTCGAGGTAGCCCTGATAGAGCTTCTCCACAGCCTCCCCCTGGTCTCCTGCAAGGCCGTACGGAGCATGTACACGGAAGGGTCTTTCGACGCCGGTTATGTAGTCGGGGATGATTATCTCAGAATCCACTGCGTGTTCTCCTCGGTCTGCTCGACAAGCTCCACGTTCTCGATCACCTTCCTCTGTCCGTTGCGGATCACCGTGACGGAGACCTTGTCTCCCGCCTTCGTGTTGAAGAGGAAGGCAAAGTAGTCGGCGTATCCGGTGACGGGGGTGTCGTTTATGGCGACTATGACGTCTCCCCCGAGATATATGACGCTCTGTCCGTACTGGGCCTTCTCGCTGCCGCCCTTTATTCCGGCCCTGTCGGCCTTTCCCGACGGCACAACCTGGCTGACAAGTATTCCCTCATCCACTACAAGGTTGGAATAAGCGACAATCTGCGCATTGAGCTCGACGGAGAGGAAGTCCATCCACCCTCTTGTGACCTTGCCGTTCTTTATGATTGAGGAGGCCACATCCTTTACAGTCTCCACAGGAAGCGCGAATGATATTCCCTCGGCGCTTCCCGACGTCGAATATATTGATGATATGAGGCCTATCATCTTTCCCGAGGAATCGAGAAGAGGGCCCCCGGAGTTGCCGGGGTTGACGAGTGCATTCGTCTGTATCATATTGGGGATGACCGAGGATGAGGTGGAGGTGCTCACCATCCTGTCCAGGCCCGATATGGAGCCGTCGGTGAAGGACCAGGAATAGCCGTAGGGGTTTCCTATAGTGTAGACAATCTGCCCGACAGAGAGGTTTTCGGCCGAGCCGAAATCAATTGCCTGAAGACCCGTTCTGGCAACCTTGATGACCGCAATGTCCGTCAGCGTGTCATAGCCCACAAGCGTTGCGTCCTCACTTGTGTTGTCGGAGAAGACGACTGTGAACGATGTTCCGGAGCCCACGACATGCTTGTTCGTCACTATGTAGCCGTCGCTGGTGAGTATGACGCCGCTTCCCTGCCCGGAGTCGCTGAGCGAGGAATAGGCGTTGATCTCGACGACGCTGTCACAGCACTTCCTGTATACCGCGATTCTCCTTGCCTCCTCGCTTGTGTAGTTCCACGTTCCGTTGTCACTGTCGTAGAGCTCGATGAGCTCGTCGCCGTAGTATATCTGGTCGACGGGTATGCCGGCCATCTCGAAGAGAGCCTTCTCCCCCCTGGTGTTGACGACCTTCTCCATGGCTCTTTGCAGTGCCTCCTCGTCCTTTTTCTCTGCCAGATAGCTCGTCCAGAGATAGAGGCCGATCAGCAGAGCCGCTCCGCATATCGAGACAATGATTATCGTAAGGATTTCAGTAAACGAAAAACGCTTCATATGGAAAGGATAATCAAGAGATTTCTTTTTGTGAACAAGGGGGCAGGCCGGAAAGACACGGAGAGCGGGAAAAGACACAGAATCATAGGATGAAGCCTCCCCTGCCGGAGGCCCTCCGCGGGATATGGCTTTCACTGTCTCACGTTTCCCGATGCCGTACGGACAGGGAAAATGCGCCACAATATCCGACATCTGTGCATCTTTGAAAAATAATTTCACGATTTCTGAAAAAAAGTCTGACAAAATCCCGAATTTTCCTGTCTTAAAGAAGCAGGAGTACAATTATGAGCAAAGATAAAAAGAATCACTATCTGTCGGCTCCGAAGAGAAAGCTCAAGGACAGTATCTTCCGCCGTCTCTTCTCCTCTCCGGGGTACCTGAGAGAGCTCTACCTCTCTCTCAACGGGGAGGACACGGGCGTCAGGGAGGACGAACTTGCTGTTGTCTATTCGGAAAACATCTTCTGCAATGGAATCATCAACGACCTTGCCTTCACTGTGAGAAAGAAGGAACTCTACATAGTTGAGGCCCAGTCGACAAAGAATCCCAACATGTCGTACAGGATCAACAGCTATTTCCTCACGATAAGCCAGAGGGAGATCGAGGGCTACCATTACAGGCAGTACTCGTCTCTGCCGTTCAGAGACGCACTTAACCCCCACTTCTTCGTCATCCATACAGGAAAAGGCGATGTGCCCGAATACTACGATACGAAGATAATCCTGCCTTTCTCTGAAGACTACTCAGTCAGGGCCAGAGTCTTAACAATGGAGAGGGAGGACGATATAATAAGGCAGTACTGTCTCTTCTGTCTGAAGTTCAACGAATTCAGAGCTGAGTTCGGTAGAGAAAAGAAGGCTGTACTTGAAACTGTCAGGTATTGTGAGAGTAACAATATCCTGAAGGATTTTCTGATGGAACACCATCAGGAAGTGGAGGCAATTATGATGGAATACAACACACAGGAAATGGTAACAATCGGTTACGGAATGGAAATGGAGAAGCGCGGCATAGACAAAGGAAAAGCCGAAGGATGCAGAATAACAGAAAATAAGTATAAAAAGGCTTTAGATGAAATGTTTGCTTCTTCCAGCATCTCCGAAGAAGAAAAGCAGAAAATGAGAGAGACTTTCAGGAAGCTTTCTTCTGACTGAGAGCGCTTTCCACAACACTCGGAGGCAGGGACTATCTCTCTGCCTTTTCTAATCCCCGTGTTTACGACGAGCATATCTTCCGGATCTGATTTGTCCCCGATTGACGATCTGACAGTCACCCGGTATGGTGCTATACTTTTCTCTGACAGGGCAGCCCTCTTCCCGAATACCCGGCTGCTGAAAAGGAGGAGAGACGATGTATAAAGATCTTCCGGGAGAAGATCTCCGGGATATGGTAACACTTTCTCAGGGAGAGGAAATGCGGAAGCAGGGCTGTGAAAGAGGGCTTCTGCAGCAAAGCAGGAACTCATAAACAGGGAAATGAGCAAATATAAAAAAGCTGTTGAGGATTCCGGCATTTCTGAAGAAACGAAAGAGATTACAGCGAAAAACTCAGAGAACTCACAGAAGACAAGTACAGTTCAGTGCCTGAGAATCGGTAATGTACAGCATACTGCTTTAATCTGGCCCGTGTTACTCCTGGAGCTTTTTCTCTGACGAATACGGCGGGAGGAAGAAAGTCAGGAGTACTGACTTTATGTATATCTTCATGTTATTCATTGAGTTAAGTTTTCATCAACACTTTTATTCCCTTGTGCTATAATACCTCTCATGGATGTAGAGAAAATCAACGGCAGAGCGTGGGACGGAGAGGAAGAAAGAGGCAACTGGTGGACGAGAATAGTCAGCGGGGAGAGTATAAGAAAGGCTGAAAAAGGCGATCTTGAACTCAGGATTACGACATCCCGCTCTGTTCCTCCCTCCTGGTATATTCCCCTCAAGGGAAGAAAGGTCCTCTCGCTCTGCGGAGGAGGCGGTCAGCAGACACCGCTTCTCTCCGCCTACGGATGCAGCGTGACGTCAATCGACATATCGGAGAAACAGATCGAACAGGACAGGAAGGCCCTCTCCCTCTACGGCCTTGAGGGTGAGACAGTCGTCGGCTCCGTACTCGACATGCCGTTTTCTGACTCATCGTTCGACGCCGTAGTCAATCCCGTCTCGCTGAACTTCGTCGACGATCTCGGACAGGCATACGATGAAATAACGCGTGTACTGAGGAAAGGCGGGACATTCATGACGGGAATCGCAAATCCCGTTCTCTACATCTTCGACGAGAAGAAGATGGAGAAGAAGCTCAAAGTGAAGTACACACTACCCTTCTCCGCCCTCACATCCCTCTCTGAGAAGGAACGTGAGAAAAGAATAGAGAGAGGTGACACACTCGAGTTCTCGCATACCCTCTCCTCCATTATCGGAGGAATACTCGAAAGGGGCTTCGTCCTCGAGGATTTCTTCTCCGACTCCTCTCTCTGTGAGAGTGTGGACAGCTTCATATCTGATGCGTTCCTGGGCTTTTTATTCAGGAAGGTGCGTTAGAATCTCATCACGTTTCATTGCGCTCATCCCGCTGACGCCGTCTATCGTGAGAGCCTCGCCGACGAGGGAGACCGGGAGACCCGAATGCATCATCGTCTCCATACATTGCTTGACCTCCTCGAGAAGGAGAATGTCCCAGTCCAGTGTTGCATCGACAACGACCCTCCCGAGTCTTTCACTTTTTTCCGTTACAGCCGAGACTATCTCACGGGAAACCGGTTTGAACGAGAGAAGAGACGCCGAAATGAAAAGTGTGTCGATATCGCATCTGTCAATGAAATCCATCACGTCCCCGGCCTTTATGTCCGAGAGTGCGGAATACCTCAGGCGCTTCTCCCCGTCTATCGAGAGCGCCGTCGGATATGTGCTGCTTTCGTAGTACTCGATCATGGAGGACCCGGAGTCGTCATAATAGGTTCTGAGTGCCTCGGCTTCGCTGTCGCATCCGAGCTTCGTCATCATGACGAAATTCCTCTCTCCTCCATCGAGGCGTGAGAGAATGTCAGAAAAAAAGCCGAGAGGCCGGGCCTCGTAAAGGCCCTCGTGCTCTTCGTCCCGGGAGGGGACGAAACCGAATAGAAGATCCGCGATTATTCCGTTCATTGCTCAATTCTAAGATTACACCGGCGCAATGACAAGAAAGAATTATGAATGTAGAATGAGAGCATGAACATGAAAAAGGCACAGTGGCTCAGAAAGCCCGCACACCTGGAATCCTCTCTTCTCCACAGCGTCACATACTCCTCCTCCGGGAGGGAGGAAGTCTTCTTCACCATCGGTGAGGAAGGGGAGATCAAAATGATGGCGAAGACTGAAGAAGGCGTATCGCTTTCGTTCGTCTTCTTCCATACTCCCCAGGACAGAGTGATCTTCCACGAGGGGGCAGTCGATATATTCTGGAGAGGGCTCGAGACAAGACATAATGTGCTTAATCCTATAACAGAACTTGAAATAAGCAAGAAAGGCGAACTTATATCATTCTCTTCCTCGGGCAATGAGATCCTCAGAATGAAAAACGCCGCCTTTCTCTCGTCATCGTCCTTCGGGATCGTGACTGAGGGCTCCGGCAGCGTTACTCTTTCAGTCTGGTAAGAGCTATTTATCCTCGAAGACCTGTTCCGGCTTCTCCTTCAGGAGTTCCGGATGTGCCATATAATGCTTGAACATCTTGAGCGACGACGCCCAGTAGTAGCCGTTGGTCGTTCTCTCGTCCATGTTGACAGTTATGTCGACAACCCTCTTCTTTATCGGGTCACCGTCCTCGGTGAAATCGTACATCGTCCTCTTTGCACCGAATGCTATGAAGATGGGACAGTTGCCGAAGTTGTAGAGGTGATGTCTGATCGGCGGTATGTTGAGGGAGGCCATGTTCGTTATGAACATCGAGGCATGGAACGGGGATGCCTCCTTGAGAGCAGGATGAAGAAGGTTGAAGTAGTCGAGGGTCTTCAAAAACCACATCGCTGCCTTGAGCATGAGGCCCGGGATCTTCGTCAGTATCTTGGCATACTTATCGGTCTCGGTGTCCTTCATACCCTGCTCGATCTTCTTCGTCACCTCGTCATATATCTGATAGATATCGTAATCGGGCTTGAAGTGCATCTTGATGGTGGTCTCCATTCCGTCGATGCTCATCTTCCTCATTATCGCGAGAGATACTGTTATCTCATTCCTGCCGTATATGCGCTGACCTCTTATATAGCGGTTGGTCTTCGGCCTCTGGCTGACCATCCTCACATAGGCGGCCAGGATTACATGCAGAACACCGAATCCCTCGAGCCCCTCGTCCCTCATTTCCTTTATGAACTTTTCAGTCGGAGCAATCTCGAAGAAATCGTTGACAGTGTTCTGGCTGTCGTTCCTCTCCACCATCACGTAGGGGATGAACGTGTCGAACGGATAAAGGTTCTTGATCCTGTGCCCCTCTTTGATTCTTTTACTCATGTTCCGGATTATATATCCAAAAAATGCAATTTATCTAGATAGTGTCTGTTTTTGTCCAAAATCTTCCATCTAGTAGAGAAATGAAGAAAGATGCTATAGTGGTGAAAATAAACTCTCAGCGCCCTTTGGAAGGCGCGAAGGACGGTTATATGGATACAGAAATGAGAGAGGAAGGCGCTTCCAAGCCCCTCAACTTCATCGAAAAGATCATCGAGGACGACCTCAGGGAGGGAAGAGTGCCGGACAACACCATCGTCACACGATTTCCCCCGGAGCCCAACGGCTACCTCCATATCGGGCACATCAAGAGCATCTGCCTGAATTTCGGACTTGCGGAGAAATACCACGGCATCTGTCACCTCAGACTCGACGATACAAACCCAGCAAAGGAAGACATGGAGTACATAGACTCCATCAAGAGCGACATCAGATGGCTCGGCTTCGACTGGGGAGAGCATGAATACTATGCCTCCGATTACTATGACCAGCTCTACGAGATCGCACTAGATCTCATCAGAAAGGGCAAGGCCTATGTGGACTCCCTCTCTCCCGAAGAGATGAAGGCGTACAGGGGAACACTGACAGAGCCGGGGAAGAACAGTCCCGACAGAGACCGCCCTGTCGAGGAGAACATGGACCTCTTCCTCAGAATGAAGGCGGGCGAATTCCCGGAAGGAAAGTATACCCTCAGAGCCAAGATCGACATGGCGAGTCCGAACATAAACATGAGGGACCCTGCTCTCTACAGGATCAAATATGCAGAGCACCCGAGAACGGGAAACAAGTGGTGTATCTATCCGATGTATGACTTCACACACCCCATCAGCGATGCCATCGAAGGGATCACCCACTCGATCTGCACGCTCGAGTTTGAAGACCACCGCCCCGCATATGACTGGGCGACAAGCATCGACGGAATCGATCACACCCCCCATCAGTACGAGTTTGCACGTCTCAACATCACATACTGCCTCATGAGCAAGAGGCGCCTTCTCTACCTTGTGAACAACAACTTCGTCTCCGGATGGGACGATCCGAGAATGCCGACTGTCAGCGGCATAAGAAGAAGAGGCTACTCTCCCGAATCGATGAGGGACTTCGTCTCGAGAGTGGGCGTTGCGAAGGTCGAAGGCGTCGTCGATTTCTCTCTCATGGAGTTCTGTGTAAGAGAGGATCTCAACAAGAGAGCAAAGAGGCTCATGGCCGTACTCGATCCCGTGAAGCTCGTCATAGACAACTACTCCGAAAACAAGGTCGAATACTTTACTGCTGTCGACAACCCCGAGGACGAGAACAGCAGCACGCACGAGGTGGCGTTCACACGCGAGCTCTATATCGAGAGGGAAGACTTCATGGAGACTCCCGTAAAGGGCTACCACAGACTCTATATCGGAAATGAAATAAGGCTCAAGGGCGCCTACTATGTCACGGCAACCGGCGTCGAGAAGAACGACGACGGCTCCGTCTCCGTCATTCACTGCACATACGATCCGCTTTCAAGGGGCGGAGAGACGGCGGACGGAAGAAAGGTGAAGGGCACAAGCCACTGGGTGAGTGCATCCATCAACACAAGAGCCGAAGTGAGGCAGTACGACAAGCTCTTCAAAAGCGAGACCCCCGGTGCCGCGACAGGCAACTACCTGGACGACCTCAATCCCGACTCGCTCATCGTTCTCGAGAATGCATACATCGAGAAGGAAGCGGAGAAGGCTGTGGTCGGAGACTATCTCCAGTTCGTGAGAAACGGCTACTACTGCGTCGACTCGCGTGACAGCAGACCCGGGAGCATGGTCTTCAACAGAACAGTCACCCTCAAGGACAGCTGGTCTAAGATGAAGGCGAAGATGGGACTCTGAGCAAAAAGTGTAAAAGAGAGGGCCGTTTCCGATGAGAAAACGGCTCTTTTCTTATGCCGGAAGGGCTCAGAAACTGACTCTTGTGCCGACGGAAAGGCCGTATCTGAGGCCCTTTGTAGAGCGGCCCCATCTGTATGTGAAATCCGCAGAGGCAAAGAGCGCCCATTTTTCACTAAGTCGGTATTCATACCCCAGCACTACGATCGAGAACCATTCGCCGTAGTTCATGTTGCTCCCGACTCCGATCCTTCCGCCGAAGGTTCCCTCGATGTAAAGGGACGGCAGGAACGGTGTGTAATAGCGTGCCGATACGCCGACGGGAACAAAGCCGCTGAAATCATAGCCTGTGACGACCCCGAGAGAGAAGTTCTCCCTTATCGCATAGTCGAGCTTCAGATATGCCGTCGGGACATAGCCCCATACAGAGTCCATGCTGTTCTGAAGAAAAGAAGAAAGGGAGAAGCTCTTCGCCTTCTCTCCGGCAGAGGTCAGAGCTGCAGCCTCTTTCACTGCCCCGTCTTCTTTCATAAGAGACTGCGCTTCTCCTTCATTCGTGGATGATGCCGCGCTTTCCTCCGGGAGTGTGAAGTACTCGTCGATGAGGGAGACAAGGGCGCTGAAGAGCGCGGATGCGTCTTCGTTCGTGAATGACGGGGAGTATTCGAGCGTGATAAGAGAGCCGTCGGTGCTTACTTTTCCGTAGTCCGCTGTTTCGGGATACTTTTCTCTCAGGTATGACATAAACGACATAACATCATCGCCGGAGAGGGAGGACGGTATTCTTATAACGGCCTTGTCTGAATATATTGCGGCCTCAACTTCCCCCTTCACGGTATCTTCCGCCTTCGTGATCACGAGTTCATCGGGAGACGATGTGGCGGCAAGGGAGCTTTTATCTCTGTTGTACTCGTTGAGAAAGTCCTTCATATCCTTCCACATCGCCTCAGCTTCATCCTCCGTCATGCTCTCATACGAGAGTGTGAGCGTGGAAGAAGAGAGTGTGTACACAGTCGTCTCCGCCTGGGGACGGGTGGTGAGATAACGGGTGATGATATCATTTATCTCATCCTCTGCAATATTGAAGTTGAAAGTTGCCACACTCCGGGTAAACTCGGCCTTCAGGAAGATCTCTCCTCCGCGGTAGAAGAACGGGAGAGAAAAGTCCCTGTTCTCATCCTCTTTCTCCTCATCGGATGCAGTAGAGAGAGTGAGCGGGGTCTTTCCGCTCTTCTCTGAGGACGGAAGAGAGGAGGAAGAAGGTGCCATCATCTCCAGAGAAGCGGATGAGGAGGATGTATCCTCACTCTCCTTCTTCCTGCATGAGAAAGAG
Source organism: Clostridium sp. AM49-4BH (assembly GCA_963626925.1). GTDB lineage: Bacteria > Spirochaetota > Spirochaetia > Sphaerochaetales > Sphaerochaetaceae > Ornithospirochaeta. Next base: position 15,489 of record CAVFZO010000022.1, on the reverse strand, counting down.
AGAAGTACAAAAGCAAGAATCAATATAATGGTAAACGTTCTTTTCACAGTCTCAGCTCCATCTACTACCAGTTTAAACAGATATTTCCATAAATGGTAACAGAAAGTGCTCTTCTTTCATATATCCTGGGGAAAGCTGCTACCCGCTCATCGTCATTTATGGTTTATAAAGTGCGTCATTTGAAGTAATATGTGCCAATGACAGATTGGATCATTACGGAAGATATCACAGACCGCCAGACCCGGCTCGAGGACGAGGGCTACAACGCCTACTGTCTCAGAACAAAAACGGGCTGGGAGGCTGATGCTGCCGCACACATCAACATGCTCAACGACAGAATCCTTGCGCTGCCATTCATGAAGCTCTCCCATAAAAGCGTGAGAGGCACAAAGAGTACCGAGCAGAAGAACGTTCTTCCATCCTACGTCTTTCTCTTTACTCCGAAGGATTACCGTATTGAAAACCTGGACAGGAAGTTCCGCGAGGGCTTTGCTTTCGTCTACTACGGAGACGAGGACGACATAATACTGCGCGGCGACGACCTCAGATACGCACGCTGGGTCTTCTCCTCCAGGGGTATCATAGGAATGAGCAGGGCTGTCAGGGTCGACGGAAAGGTCAGGATAATAGACGGCCCGCTGCTCTCCCTCGAGGGCCGCATAAAGGAATACTCCAAGAAGAACCGCAACTGCCGCATAGAGACAGTTCTCTTCAACAGAGTCATCAGCATGTGGCTTCCCTTCACCTATATCGAGGAGATCAGGGACTAGATTCTGTACATCCTGGAAAGGATGAAGAGTACGAGTCTGTCGGGAAAAATCCTCATAAGAAAGCACAGCGCCTTGTACTTCAGGCCGCATACCGTCCTCACGGGAGGATTGCGGCGCTGCACTGTCTTTACAATAAAGGATGCGATCGAGTCCGGACTTCCGCCTCCCCTCTCGTCCTTTTCTATCTCGACTATGGCACGCCTGTATGATTCCCAGTAGGGAGAGGACGGATCGATAGCACATATGCGTTTTGCCGTAAACCCCGTTGACAGGTCTCCCGGCTCCACTATGCTGACCCTCACCCCGAACTGCTTGCTCTCCATCCTCAGAGCCTCGAAATGTGCTTCAAGGGCATATTTTGTTGCAGAGTAGTGACACTGGAACGGAAGCGGAACTCTTGCGGCCACCGATGTCACGACGATGACAAGCGACCTCCCCGAGCGCCTCATCAGAGGGAGGGCGAGCCTGGTAAGGTTGACAGTTCCGAAGTAGTTCGTCTCGAAGAGAGATCTCACGAGTGCGGGGGCGCTGTCCTCTGCGCTTCCCCCGATTCCGAAACCTGCGGCGTTCACAAGAAGCGAAAAGGGGCCCATCTCGGAGAGAACGGCCTTTATGGACTCCTCGTCTGTGATATCCATCGGGCGGAGTATGATCCTGCCCTTCCCCGTTGTCTCCTCGCTTCTCCCGGCACTGCGGGATACTCCCCATACCTCATATCCTCTCTCTGCAAGGGCGTGAGAAACAGCCTTTCCGATTCCGCTTGTCGCACCCGTGACGAGTGCCTTTCTGCCATAGATGAACTTTTCCATAGAGGTCCTCACAAGAATGCCCTGCGTCGGCAGGGCACTTCCTCAGTCGTCGTTCTTTTCGATGTATTCCTGGTCCTTCAGCCAGTCAGCCGTAGCTCCCTGCCTGTTCTTGTTGGCCATGAAGGAGTCATAGCCGAATGGCTTGGGAGAAGACTTCTTCCTCCCGTCCCTGCCCCGTCTGTCGTCACGGGATGAGGAATACCCGTCACGGGAGGAATAAGACGAACGCTTGTATGAGGATCTGCTGCCGTCGCTCTCTCTCCGGGCAAACGACGAATGCTCCTCCTTCTTCGAATAATCGCGGCCGTCTCTCCAGCTCTTCGAGCCTTCCCTCCTGTATTCACGTCTCTCATCCTTATCGCGGGAGCGCTCTCTGTCACTGTAGCGTGACGGGCGGTCGCTGTAGCGTGAAGGACGCTCTTCTCTGTCGCTGTAACGGGATGAGCGGTCTCTGTAGCTCTCTCTTTCGCTGTAACGTGAAGGGCGGTCATCTCTGTCGCTGTAACGGGATGAGCGGTCGTTGTATCTGTCTCTCTCACTGTAGCGTGAAGAATGGTCCCTGTAGCTGTCTCTGTCACTGTAACGTGAAGGGCGGTCATCTCTGTTGCTGTAGCGGTCACTGCGGTTGCTGTATCTGTCTCTCTCACTGTAGCGGGAAGATGAGGAGTCGCTGTATCTCCCGCGGCTTCTTCCGTCCCTTTCCCCGTTCTCGCATCTTCTCCCCTCGCGGCGTGATGCGCCCCTTTCGTCTCTTCTTCCTCTTCCGGAGGAGGACTTTCCTGAATGGCAGTCCCTTCCTCTCCTGTCAACGGGAGAGCTTTCCCTCTTCTCTTCCTTTTCGTTCTCGTCGAAAGAGAAGGAGCGTGCCTCTTTTCTCTCACGCTTCCTTTCTTCTCTGCCGTCGCCAAGATTCACGCTGAATCTTTCAAGCTCTTCACTCATTTTTCTTTCTTTCCTTTCACGTTTTCTTCCGCTGTTTTTTCTCAATAACCAGACTCTGCAGCTCTTTCTCCTGTGGGAGAAGTTCAGAGCATAGAGGGAGGATGTCAGTTCCTCCGGCTCATACATTGCATCAAGCTTCCTCTTCTCGAATCTGAAGCCCTGCAGGTTCTCCGAAAAGAGTACGACACCGCCGTCGGAGAGCACATCACAGACACTTGAGAGAAGTTCTGCATGGTCCTTCTGTACATCCCAGTCTTCAGCTTTGTGGGAGTTGGAGAATGCAGGAGGATCGACGATGACAAGATCCCACACCTTCTTCTCCTCCCGGGCTTCCTTCAGAAACTCCCTGACATCCTTTGTCACACAGCTGTATTTGTTCTCGTCCAGAAAGCCGTTGGCTCTGAGATTGCGCCTTCCCCACTGTGAATATACATTCGACAGGTCGACGCTCGTCACACTTTCCGCAGGAGCGGATGCCGCGTAGACGGAGAACGATGCCGTATATGAAAAGAGATTGAGGACACGCTGGTTAGCCGCCATCTGACGCACCATCGCCCTGGCCTCCTCCATATCAAGAAAGAGTCCCGTGTCGGTGTATTTTTCAAGTTCGCATTCGAATACGAGGCCGTTCTCACGCACCATGACGCTGCACTCTCCCTCACCCTTCTCATGCTGCTCCCTGCCGTCCCTCTTCTTTCTCTCGGCATAGACGATCCGGCTCTTCTCTACATAGAGATAGCGCGACACGATATCCTTTATCTCGGAAACAGTATCATCATCCAGGCCGCCGTCAGAGTAGTCGACGATGCGTGTCCAGTCACCGTAAAGATCAACAGTTACGGGTAATTCTTCCAGGTTTCTGTCATAGACACGGGAGGTGCTGCTGTCAGTATTCTTCATCCAGCGTCTGGCTTCGAGGCCGCACACTTTGAGGATTTTTCCGAAATCCTTTCTTAAATAGTCATCCACAGACGAGATATTATCGAATAGTTGAAAAAAAAGATAGCCGTTCATTTTCCTCTTTTGCTATTATTAGGGCTATGGTATATGACACAGACGTTAAGGCTTTCATCGAGGAGAGAGAGAAAAAGCTTGGAGGTAAGCTGATCTGGCGCACCTACGCTACCTGGTTTGCAGAAATGGGGAGGGAGAGGCGCGAATGGGGCGTCTTCCTCTACTCCGACGGCAGAAGTCTCATCATCGAGGATTTCTTCCGCCCCAGCACGATTCTCGGCTACGAGATAAAGTCGAAAAGCGAGAAGGAAAGAGAGGAGGCATATGTCAAGCTCGAGATCGCCCTTCCCCTCTCGGAAGTGAAGGCAGTAGATTACTGCTCGAGACAGAGCGCCGAGAAATCCCTAAAAACAATAAATGATGTCAGTAAAAGTGCAACATTGTTGAATAAGATATTCACAAAGAACTGTACGAAACTCGTCGTCGGGGAGCGCATCTTCTTCTTCGAGCTTCCGTCTTACAAAGAATTTAAAAAATTAATCGATAACAACAAGGAGTTTTAAAAATGAGTGTTTTCAAAGCTTACGACATCCGCGGCGTCTGGAAGAAGGACTTCGACGAGACGACCGTCTACAAGGTGGGATTCTTCCTTCCTTCCCTTCTGAATACCGACCATGTCGTCGTCGGCAGAGATGTCAGAGAGTCATCTCCCGTCATCCACGACGAACTTATCAGGGGCATAACCGACAGCGGTGCCGATGCATGGGACCTCGGCCTGAGTTCGACACCGATGGTCTACTTTGCAACCAACTTCCTCAAGGCTGATGCATCTGTCCAGATCACGGCATCCCATAACCCGGCAGAGTACAACGGCCTCAAGATCAGCCGCACCGGCGCTCTTCCCGTCGGAGGAGAGACAGGCCTCAAGGACCTCGAGAAGATGGTGAATGAGAACGAGGTCGTTCCCGCTTCAAAGAAGGGAACTGTCAAGGACTATTCCTATGTCAGAGAGGAGTACATCAAGTTCTTCGCACCTTATGCTGAAGGACTGGAGGATCTCAAACTCTCCATCGACTGCTCGAACGGCATGTCCTCCATCATCATCAAGGACGTTCTGAAGAACAACAAGAATATCCACTACATCTACGACACACTCGACGGTTCATTCCCGAATCATGAGCCCAACCCTCTCGAGGAGAAGAACTGCAGAGACCTGGAGAAGGAAGTGAAGAAGAACGGCTCCGACTGCGGCGTCATCTACGACGGCGATGCCGACAGAGTCATCTTCGTCGACGACAGGGGCGAATGGATCCAGCCGGATTACATCACAGCCGTACTCGGCTACTACTACAAGAAGAAGGGCATGCTCGGCGCATCACTGTGTGACGTCAGAACAAGCAAGAGCACGACTGACTACCTCGAGAAGGAAGGCTGGAAGAACACGGTCTGGAAGGTCGGACACGCGTTTGCAAAGCTCAAGATCCGTGAGATAAACGGTGTCTTCGGAGGCGAACTTGCCGGCCACTACTACTTCAGGGAATTCGGTAACTGCGACAGCGGTGTACTTGCGTCCCTCCTGGTTCTCAATGTAGTCAAGGATCTCAAGAAGGAAGGAAGAACACTCTCCTCCTTCCTCAAGGACGTCATCGTCTATGCAAACTCCCACGAAACCAACTTCCGCCTCGAGGACAAGGACGGCGCAATAAAGGCCCTCTACGAGAAGTACGCTCCCCGGGCAGAGAAAGTCATGGATTTCGACGGCTACAGAATCGAATACCCCGACTGGTGGTTCAGCGTCCGCAAGTCCAATACCGAGCCTTATCTGAGAATCGTATGCGAAGCAAAGAGCGACGAGATGCTCAAGGAGAAGATGGACGAGATCAGCGCCGTCATCCACTCCTTCAACTGAGGTGCCCACTCGCGTCCTCACAGCTCCGGCTGTGGGGATTTTTTACGCCGCAATTCCCCCGTCGCTATGTACAGTCAGAAATACAGCCATAGAAGAAAACCGTCAATTATCTTTCAAATATTTGAGGTATTACACAACTTTTTAAATTATCTTTCGGGATATTGCAATTTTTCCCAAATAATCTATCATGTATGCGATAAGAGGTATACCAATGACAAATGACTACGAATACATCATTCACAACAACGGAGATCTGACGAAGAAGGACCAGAGGAAAGCGAAAGAGATGTTCCCCGTCACGATTGCAAGGGAAGCGCGGAAGTTCCACCGCCAGATTCCGGGATACAGGATGACACCCCTTCTCGCGATGCCCAACCTCAGCCACATGCTCGGTGTCGGCGGCATCTACATCAAGAACGAGGCGGAGAGGCTCGAGCTCAACTCCTTCAAGGTGATGGGAGGCTCGTTCGCCATCTACCGCTTCATGAAGAAGCTTCTCGGCATGGAGGACGGAGAGCTCACATTCGATTATCTTGTAAGTAAGGAATGCCACGACAAGGTCGGTGACATCGTCTTCTGTTCGGCAACCGACGGCAACCACGGAAGGGGGCTGGCATGGGCGGCGAAGATGCTGGGTCACAAGTGCAAGATCTACGTACACAGCGAAACGACACAGGCCAGAATAGATGCGATCAAGAAGTACGGCGCCGAAGTAACGGTTGTCGACGGCAACTACGACGATGCTGTTAGAAGAGCTGCGGAGGATGCAGAGAAGTACGGCTGGTACGTCATTTCCGATACCTCATGGCCGGGATACACCGAGATTCCGACATGGATCATGCAGGGCTATACATCGATGCTTCTCGAAGCACAGGAGCAGTTTGCCGGCATGGGCATACAGAAGCCGACCCACGTAATCGTCCAGGCGGGAGTCGGGGCACTCGCGGCATCCGTCGTCGGTTTCTACACTGCACTCTTTCCCGAGGATCCTCCCCTTTTCATCGTCGTCGAACCCGATAATGCGGCATGCGTCTTCGAGTCCATCAAGGCCGGAGACGGGCTCTGCCACAGCGTCAAGGGAGACCTCGACACTATCATGGCGGGACTTGCATGCGGAGATCCCTCCCCGATTGCATTCGACATCCTCAAGAGCAATGCCGACATCTTCATCAAGGTTCCCGATTACATTGCTGCGCGCGGCATGAGAATCCTCTCCTGCCCCCTCAAGGGCGACCCGTTCGTCATCAGCGGCGAAAGCGGAGCCGTGCCTCTCGGAGCCCTCTACTCCCTTCTCACGGAAAACGAGGACGGAGAGCTTAAAAGAGCGCTGAAGATTGACGAAGATTCCCTCATCTTCATGATCAACACCGAAGGCAACACAGACCCGATGCACTTCAGACAGATCATCTGGGACGGAAGAAATCCCGTTCCCAAGGAGTACAAGACAAGAAGATAACTCAGGCCGCCCTCTGAAAAGGACGGCTTTTTTCCATCCCTTTTCCTCCCTCGATTTATTTTCCTCTACTCTATTGACAATGAAATGTCTTTTGCTCTAAAGTTCATTTGTTCGACATGACATTCTCCGGTAGCTCAGTCGGTAGAGCAGGTGGCTGTTAACCACCCTGTCGGGGGTTCAAATCCCTCCCGGGGAGAAAGTAAGGCACAGGTGACTGTGTCTTTTTTTTATTGAGCTCATAACGGCAGACTTGTAGAAAATGCGGAATAAAGTGATAAAAACAACATTTGACAGCAGCATGTCGAATGCACTATCTTCTAATTAGGAACAATTCCTAATAAGAGGAGACAAACAAATGAGAAGTATCACAACACTCGATCTGCAGTATGCACATCGCTTCTACAACTTCAAGGGTGAAGCACAGTATCTTCACGGACACACCGGAATCCTGACAATCGAAGTCGAAGATTCCATCAACTGCGGCGTGAACATGGTTTTCCCGTGCAACGAAATCAAAAAGACCGCATGGAACGTTCTCCAGAACTTCGACCACGCACTCGTTCTGAGAGAGGACGATCCCCTTCTTCCGGCAGTTCTTTCAGTCTACGAGGCTCAGGGAATCAAGGACGGACATCCGTCGAACACCATGAAGGGCCCCGCTTTCAAGACAGAACTCTGCACGGCTTATCCCGAGTGCCGTCTTGTCGTCACAAAGGAGACAATGACTGTCGAGGGTTTCATCAAGATGGTCTATGAACTTCTGAAGGACAAACTCAACATCGTCAGACTCGAATTCTCGAGCGGCGTGAACAGGGCAAGCGCGGAATATGAGTCACACATGAGTGTGGAGAGGTGTCCGCTCTGCGGTATCGCACTTGACGAAAACGGTGTCTGCCCGAAGTGCGGTTACAAGAAGAAGGCCGGAGGAAAGGGCTGCGGATGCAGACGTTCCAAATAAGGCTCATTCATTGAACCGTGAGGGTAACACATATTCCCCCGACCATGTCCGGATTAGTCCGGCATGGTTTTTCTTTGTCTTCTTCCCTGACGGAGATTGTGTTTTTACTCTGCAAAGACGACGTTTTTCGAAAAACGTAAAAAATAATGCATCAAATGTATTTACACTCTTTTATGATAGTGTTATTTTCCTCGTGGTTGAGATATATCAAAACCGGTTTAGTTTGTAATTCTCCCCCTCAGCGGGTTTGAATATTTTTTTCATAAATCCTCCTTTTGGGCCGCCTGCTTCAGTTCAGGCGGCTTTTTCGTCATCCCAGAATCAGGTCAGTCTCCTCACTCTTCAGGAATGAGAAACGCCTCAATGCCTTTATGGCATCCTTTGTAACGGAAAGATCCCCCAGCGGCATGGTTACAGTAACAACACCCTCGAGGGAATGGAGGAAGCGGAGGTTCCATGCAACAAGAGGCCATGAGGGATGACGCTCATGGAGCACCTTCTTCTTCTCTTCGGAAAAGCTCTCCTCTGTCTCTTTCCTGCCTCCTGTCTCTATTATGACGGGAACCGATGCCTCGAGAGTTCTCTCGTAACACCTTTTTCTGGCACTCTCCGAAATGAAGTCTGAAACGCTGAGAGGAAGTATTACATACTCGACGCCCTTATGAGCGGAGAGTATTTTAGAAAGAGCCGCGTCGTCCCCCGTCCATTTCAGTCCGAGATGATGTATCCTGCCCTCCTCCTTCTCCTTCTTCAGAAAGGCTGCATTTTCATGTGTTATGCCCCCGTTCTCGAGTGCGAAGAAGTCATAGTAGCCTATCGAGAGTCTCTCGAAGCGGGGTGAGTAGCCCTCAAGCGACGACTCCGAAGTCGAAAGACAGTAAGAGCGCCGTGCATAGCGCTTCTGAAGGGCGTCGATGGTCGCCGTGGCCGCCCTCTGGTACCGGGATGATATGTCGAAGTAGTTGAATCTCGCCTCGAGGAAGATGTCTGCCGAGTGCGTGACCTCCCTTATGTCGACGTCTCCGTCCTTAAATGGAAGAGAGGAGAACGAGAAACCGAGCGAGCCTATTACCTTGTTAAGTCTATCTTCTTTATATGCCATAACTTAGAATTCCATAAATCCCGCTTTTGTGCAAGTGGTTTCTTTTCATCTGTAATTTTCGTACACCCTTAACAAAAAAACGACAAAGCGTTATGTTCTATATATGGCATCAACCGGCAGAGGCACACTCGACATGACGAAGGGGAACATTGTTCCGCTTCTTGTATCCTTCACGCTCCCGATACTTCTCGGGCAGCTCTTCCAGCAGCTCTACAACACCTTCGACACCTGGTGTGTCGGAAACTTCGTAGGAAAGAACAGCTTCTCCGCTGTCGGGACTGTGAGCTCGATCATCAACATGCTCATAGGCTTTGCAGGAGGCTTTTCAACCGGTGCGGGGGTTGTAATATCACAATACTTCGGAGCGGGAGATGAAAAGAACATTTCGCGTGCAGTACATACATTTGTCGTCTTCATGATAATCCTCGGCCTCATCATGACCGCCTTCGGCCTTATGATGGTGCCGACATTCATAAAGATGGTGGGATCCCCCGCGGAGGTCGCCGTCGAGCAGAGCATATACCTCAACATCTACTTCGGCGGCGTCATGGGGCTTATGCTCTACAACATGGGCTCCTCCATATTCCGTGCAGTGGGAAACTCACGCCTTCCCTTCATCTTCCTTGTAGTATCGGCACTGATGAACATCGTCCTGGACCTTGTCTTCGTGATCTCGTTCGGCTGGGGCACTGCGGGAGTTGCATGGGCTACGATAATATCACAGGGGGTATCGGCTGTGCTTGTAATCGTAGCTCTCGTAAAAACGAAGTCCCCTGTAAGGATAAGACTCTCCTCCTTCTGTTTCGACACAAAGATATTGAAATCGATTATCCTCATAGGACTGCCCTCGGCTGTACAGATGGCCGTCACATCGTTTTCAAACGTATTCGTGCAGTCATACATCAACTACTTCGGAACAGACGTCATGGGTGGATGGACAGCTTACTCCAAGGTCGACCAGCTGCTCTTCCTGCCGATGCAGAGTCTGGGGCTTGCAGCCATGACATTCGTCGGTCAGAACATAGGCGCGAGGGACATAGACCGTGCCCGGAAGGGGGCGAACAGGGCTCTTCTGCTCGCACTTCTCTCGACCTTCGTTCTCATCGGCCCCGTCATCGCATTTGCCCCGCGTGTCGTTGAATTCTTCATTTCTGCCGAGGAAAGCGAAGTCGTGAAATACGGGACACTCTTTTTAAGGGTGCTCTCGCCCTTCTATCTTCTCTGTACCTTCAACCAGGTATACGGTGCGTCCCTCAGAGGTGCCGGAAAGAGCCAGGTACCGATGGTCATCATGCTCTTCTCCTTCGTCTTTGCCCGCCAGATCTACCTCTATGTGATGAAGAATTTCATCTCCAATACGATACTCCCCATAGCCATGGGCTATCCCTTCGGATGGCTCTTATGCAGCGTTCTCATCTCGATAAGCTACTTCCTCTATTTCAGGAAGCTCAAGAAGAAGAGCCTCTCAGGCCTTTCCTGATATCCTCTTTCTGAGCACCACGCAGAGCACTGCCGCGATAAGCGGAAAGAGTGCATAAGAGGAGAAGAGTACCGGATAGCCGAAAGAGTCGATGACAAAGCCACCGAGAAGCGTTCCGATGAGCTCGGGAAGGTTTGTTGCAAGAGCCCAGTATATCGACATGGCAACCTCGTAGTGCTCGCTCGAGACACTCCTTGCGGCATATGTCGTCGCCGCCACATGCAAGGCTCCGAAGGTAAGGCCGTGGAGTGTCTGGGCAGCAGCGAATACCCATACCGAAGGAATGAGATAGAGAAGAAGACGCACTGTAAGGCCGACTGCCGAAAGAAAGAGGAGGAAGGCAGGTGTCACCTTGTTCTTCTTGAGCAGACGTCCGAAGAGGATCATACAGCCGAACTCGAAGAGAGCTCCTATTGCAATGAAGAGAGAAAAATAGTTTCCCAGTCCCAGCGTCTCCGTCATGTAGGAGGCGAGGAGTTTCTCGACGACTGACTGCCCGATACGTGTAAGGGCGACTATGAACATGAAGATGTAGAAACCCGGTTTGAACCAGGATGGAGAGAAGAAGACCTTCTTTTCTCCCCCTTTCTCTCTTACCTCATCCTTCTGCATCAATGCCGCAACGAGCAGGAGGACGATGAAGATGGAAAATGAGAGAAGGATGGATGAGTTGCTGCTCTCATCGGGAAACGACGTTATGGCAAAGAGTGTGAGCGCCGTCATGTAGCCGAAGGTTCCCGAGGCCCTGAGAGTTCCGTAGTTGGTCCCCGTTCCCCTGACGCCGCGGCTCAGAAAACCGTCACAGAGAGGGTTGAGAGACCAGAAGAATATATCGAGGAAGAAGATTGAAAGGATTACCACCGCTTCGCTGGATGAGAGGAAGAAGGGAAAAGCAAATACAAGGGCAAGCAGCGCTGAAAGCACGATGAACTTCTTCGTCTTTCCTTCCCTGTCGGAGAGTGCCGACATGACAAGAGGCCCCACAATTGCCGCAGCCTGTCCGACTGCGATTATGACACCGACGAGGGAGAACGAATAGCCCTTGTTGCGGAGGACTATCTGGGTATACGGGGCATAGGCGGCAATGGCCGTCTGCACGAGAACAGCGAGAAGGTAATATCTGAGCATACGGGATGTATTATCATAAACAAAGAGAAAATCGTCCACCCCGGGAGGCGGACGATGATAAGAGGGAGACTCAGAGCGTATAGCCGACGCCGAACGTGAACTGGAAGTCCGTCGTATTCCTGTCCTTCACGTTATCCTTGTTTCTCACTATGACGCAGTCCGCTGCCGCATAGAGAGTGAGATTGCTCTTTATGCTGTATTCTCCGCTGAGTGAAAGGATAAGAGACTTCTCGACTTTCTTCTCGCTCTTTATTGTCCCTGTTGATACGTCATAGTCATCGGGATCGAAGGGGTTGTATGTCGTCGGAGTCTTCACATCCGGGGCATTCTCGTATCCGGCCCTGTACATTCCCCAGTAGCTCTCCGCATTCATCGAACCGTGTTCTATGAAGGCAGCCTCGAAGCCGAGTCTGAACAAGCCCGGAACGGTATAGTTGATCCTCCCGTCGAAGAGGATGACATCGTTGCCGTATGTATATGTGACGAACTTTTTCTGAAGCGTTATCCTGTCGCAGGATATCGTCCGCAGCAGGGCGTTGAAACCGTAGCCTCTGTAGTCTTCCTTTTTATCTGAATAATGCAGTCCCCTTATATAAAGGAACGGATCTGTCTGCGCAAACTCGAAGGAACCGTAGAGAATACCGCTTCCGAGTGTCAGCGCACCCTTGACGCCGGCAAGGACGCCGAATGCCGGAGGATTGGTCCTCCCCTCTCCGGGGCCCGAGAATTCGTCGACTGCAAACTGTCCGTATAGGTTGATGCCCTTTATCGGAGTATAGTCGGCTTCGAAGACGAGAAGCGAATTGGCATTTCCCGCCGTATACTCGTTATGCATAAAGCCGAAGGGGTTGATCTGTGCGAGTGTGAATCCGCTCTTCGCTTCCGACGACCAGAACATGCATGCCTCGTTGACGACAAGCCCCACCTTTCCTTCGAAAAGAGAGAATTCCAGGCGGTGTGTCACGAGTGTCTTCCAGCCCTCAAGGCTCTCGTACTGACTCTCCACCGAGTCGACTCCGGGATAGACTGAGAAGACGATTGAATACTTGAATGCATTGAAGTAGGTGTTGAAGCGTGCAAACGTCTGCCGCGGAAACGAGGATGAGAGCATGAGGTTTCCCGTCTCCCCGCTTCCCCAGCTCAGCCTGTCCCTTCCCGCCGTAATGTTCCAGTGACTTCCGCCTGCACTGACGAGCGCCTTGTAGGGGAATGTCCAGTCGAAATCTGCAAAAGCATTGCCGTTGGAGGGCTTCGAGAAGAGGAGTGCATTCACGTACGGAATATTCGTATTGAACGTATTGCTGTAGAGAGCGTTGCGGCTGCCTTTGGTGAGCCCCACATCGTAGCCGTAGTTATGCTGAAGCGTTAACTCGAAGTAGCCGTAGAAGAAGTCCAGAGGCCATGCCTCGAATGAGAGATTGAGAAGCGGCCGGCGTGATGTGAAGCCGTGGAACCAGTCCTTCTCATCCACTGTGTTCTCCTTATCTGTATGAAGGTAGCCCTCCAGGTTTGTCTCAAGACCGAACGAGAGTGCAAGATTGTCGCTGTACTCCTTCTTCGGCGAAGAGACGACTATGCCGTAAATATAGTCATAGAGCGACTGCCCCGCCTCATCAAGAGACGAATAGTCTATCCTCTCGAGCATCAGTGTCATCTCATCCTCGCTCCAGGGACCGGAGGATGACGGAAGACTGCGTCCCGCTATGATATACAGATTCTCCATCGCCTTCCAGGCCGGGGAGTCGACCGAGATTATCCTCTCTCTGTTGGAATAGGCGGAAACAGAAAAGGCAAGAAGTGCAGAGATAAGCAGAATGATAATTGTTTTCTTCATATAATATTCCCTCGAAGTGGACTGGCCACCTGTTCTGAGAATATGACCGCCCTCAGGAGAAGTCAACAAAAACCATACACCTGACTGATTTTATATGTTTATCTTTTTCTTTTCTTGCCAACCACCTTACCGTGTTCTACTATCTGATGAGGGAAGTTAAAATGAAGAAAAGATTTATTTTATTCATAACTTTTATTCTGACGGTCTTTCCGGCCGCGGCTTACACAAACAACGCCATAATCTTTCCTTCCGGAGACGAGATCTATTCAGATATGGACAGTCTTTACGCCGAAGCTCTGCTTGTCAGGCCGTCGGGCAGCAGACCCTGGTCGGAGGCTGAAGCGAGGAAACTCCTTTCAGCAGTCGGCATAAACAGCCTCTCTGAGGGAGGAAGAAAGCTCTACAGGAAGGTCGAGGAGAGAATCGAAAGGGGGTTGAGGTGGAATTACGGGGATGATTTCTCCCTTTCCGTCGGGCTCGAGATAACACCCGAGGTGTACTTCCATACAAAGGATGAATCCTTCATAACAGAGACCGACTGGGAAAGGTCCTATGATGAGCGCAGTTCCCTTCTCCGCCTCTACCTGGAAACAGGTGCCAGCGACAACTTCTACCTCACTTCAGACATACACTACAGATACAGACGTGCAGACAGACTGGATGAGTTCACACCCTACAGCAGCAGTGACGGCGGACGCCTCACTTCGGACGGCTATGCCGCCTCATACAAAATAAACGGCGGCTCATTCGTCAGCAAGTCCCGCTTCTTCTCGGAAAAGGCAATGTCGAATGCATTCTTCGACACGACGCACTTCTCCTTCATATGGCCGAGAAGAGCCGTCTTCTCCTTCGGCGGCAGGGACTGGAATTTCTCTATAAGCAGGGATTACCTCAGCCTCGGCAACGCATACTTCGGCAACCTCCTTGTCGACGACCACACCTTCAGCGACTACTCGAAGCTCTCGTTCTTCTCATCCTTCTTCAAGTTCGATTCCGTCCTCATGTTCCTCAACACCGCCGTCAATCCCGGCGAAAACATGGATGAAAACGGGAGGATATATCTTATCCACACACTTCAGTTCAGAATTCTCGACAGGGCGTCCCTGACAGTCAGCGAGAATGTCATGTACAAGTACAAGACACTCTCCCTCATGTACTTCAACCCCTCCTACATTTACCACAACATCAACAACAGAAGCATGTTCAATGCCTTTTTATACCTCGATGTCAACGTCCTCCTCATGAAAGGGCTGGAGTTCTACGGCCAGTTCGCCCTCGATCAGGCAAGAGCTCCCAACGAGGACGACTCCCAGAGCAACTCGACGGGATTCGTCACAGGGCTTTCATACAGAAAGACATTCCACGACGGCACACTTCTCCTCTACGCCGAATACACGAAAACAATGCCCCTTCTTTACCGCAGGGATGAGGTGGACTTCATCCGAACATACCGCTACAACGCTGTCAATGCAGATGCCTACTTCATCACCTACTTCGACTACATAGGCTTCCCATACGGAGGAGATACAAGAATGCTCGAGATAAAGGGAAAGTATACCTCCCTCGATAACTGGGAGGCATCCCTTTTCACCCGCTTCGCAGAGAAGGGAGAAGTGAATATCTTCACATCCCACAACACTGAAGGCAGAAACGAAGGTCTGGCCAACCTGTCCGGAGATACCCCATACGGTGACAGAGTCAAATACTTCATGGTTATCGGCCTGGAAGGAGGCTCGGATCTCTCCTCTCTCTTCTCATGGCCGGAGGTGTCATTCAGCTTCGAGCTCGACTGGATCGGAAGATTTATCTACACAAAAAGCACCCGGTCAGTTACGGAAAAGGAGAGCGACCTTCAGCTCACGCTCGGCCTGAAGATATCTATATGAAGGCAGAAGCTGCTGTCTGCCGCTGAAAAGACAAGCTGTCGTATATGTTATCGGAACCAGAAGATTTCGACAGACGCTCGTCACGTACATGCTCAATTATAAAGGCCCGTGACGAAAACTCCCGTTTTCCCGGTCGGGGACGGTTATTTCACCCCAGAAAGGACGGCTCCTTGGTCTTATCGACTGTTTCCTGCTTCCATGCGTCGATCTGCTTCTTTTCGGATGAGAAGTTAAGTCCTATGAGATGAATCGTCTTTTCAG